>NZ_CAWUDN010000129.1:0-18486 GCF_963920915.1 Nostoc sp. PCC 9305 | reverse complement strand
CTTCTGGGTAACGCTCCATTAAGCGGTAAGTAAAACCGCGATGTGCGATCGCCCATTGATAATTGGGATTAAGTTCAATAGCGCGGTCAAAATCTTCTAGTGCTTCTGGGTAACGCTTCATTGAATGATAAGTAAAACCACGACTTGCGATCACCCAGTCATATTTGGGGTTAAGCTCAATGGCGCGGTCAAAATCTTTTAGGGCTTCTGGGTAACGCTCCATTAATTGGTAAGTTGCACCGCGATGTGCAATCGCCCAGTCATATTTGGGGCTAAGTTCAATGGCGCGGTCAAAATCCTCTAGGGCTTCTGGGTAACGCTCCATTGAGCGGTAAGTTTTACCACGACTTGCGATCGCCCAGTCAGATTTGGGGTTAAGTTCAATGGCACGGTCAAAATCTTCCAGTGCTTCTGGGTAACGCTTCATTGATTGGTAAGTTTCACCGCGATGTGTAATCGCCAAGTCAGATTTGGGGTTAAGTTCAATGGCGCGGTCAAAATCTTTTAGTGCTTCTGGGTAACGCTCCATTAAGCGGTAAGTTTCACCGCGAAGTGCGATCGCCAAGTCAGATTTGGGGTTAAGTTCAATGGCGCGGTCAAAATCTTCTAGGGCTTTTGGGTAACGCTTCATTGATTGGTAAGTTATACCGCGAAGTGCGATCGCCAAGTCAGATTTGGGGTTAAGTTCAATGGCGCGGTCAAAATCTTCTAGTGCTTCTGGGTAACGCTTTATTGATTGGTAAATAAAACCGCGATTTGCGATCACCCAGTCAGATTTGGGGTTAAGTTCAATGGCGCGGTCAAAATCTTCTAGTGCTTCTGGGTAACGCTCCATTAAGCGATAAGTTTCACCGCGACTTGCGATCGCCCAGTCATATTTGGGATTAAGTTCAATGGCGCGGTGAAAGTCTTCTAGCGCTTCTGGGTAACGCTCCATTAAGCGGTAAATAAAACCGCGCTGTGCGATCGCCCAGTCATATTTGGGGTTAAGTTCAATGGCGCGGTCAAAATTTTCTAGGGCCTCTGGGTAACGCTCCATTGAGTAATAAGTTTCACCGCGACTTGCGATCGCCCAGTCATATTTGGGGTCAAGTTCAATAGCGCGGTCAAAATCTTCTAGGGCTTCTGGGTAACGCTCCATTAAGTGGTAAGTATAACCGCGCCAACCTAGAGCAATTGGTTGCCATTTAAGCTCAATCCCAGAATTTTGTAGGACTGCGGTAAACATTTCCAATGTAACTTGATAAAGGTTTTCCTCATAAGCTTTTAACCCATTCGCTAATTGCTTACCCCAACGCTGAACTTCAGCAGAATCCGCATCTTTACCAGCCTGAAGCATTGTTTCTGCATATTGTTGGGCAAATTTGCGTTTATTTTTGAGTGCAGCAAGAAATTGATTCAGAGATACAGATAAATTCCTTTGCGGTGACTGACATAAGTTGTGATACAACACGTTTAATGTGTGACTTTGCCAGCTAGGATCGCGCTGTTTTTCCTCTTCTTCCAATTGAAAATCATTCCGCAGGCTGTCATAATATTCTGCCAACTTACCATGTATGTCAGCCCAACCTTGCGGCGATGAAAGGCGCTTGTGGCGTAACATTTGGGTTTTGACCACATCATGATAAGCCCAGCCGTCGGTACGTTCGTTGACAAAAGATGTTTCTTTTAGCCAAGTAAATAACTCGTCAGCTTCTTCTTCTGTTCTTAATTTGGCTATAACATCTCGATTCAAACACCGAGGAATGGCAGCATCAAGCGCCACTTGTTGCTGTTTGGGGTCATCAACCCATTTTAAAAAGCGTTCTACAGCACTGTTGCAAGGCTCAATTACCTGGTTGGGGTCATTGGGATGAGTATCTGCTAGCATTCCTAGCAGCAGGGGTAAGTTTCCAGAAAGGTGTAAAATCACTTCAACAACGCGATTGTCTGTAATGCCTTTGCGAGTGAAATATTGTTGGGCTTCTTCTTCTGTAAATGGTTCCAGAGGGAAACGAACTATTAACCCCTCATAAGATGCCCAATGATTTTTATCTAATTCCTGCCGACCGGCGATAGTTATCAATATATTGAGAGATACTTCACCGTGGCGACCCTCCAGAATTTCTCGCAGCCAGTTATCTAGAAATTCTCCGGTGCGTTCATAAGTATCAAAAAACAAGACAACAGCAGTTTCTTTTGCAATTTTAAAAATATCTTTCAAAAATAACGGGGTCAGAACTTCTTCAGGTTCTTGAACTAAACGCACCTCATCTTTATTTGTTATTTTCTTGGCAACATAAGATGCCCATTCTCCAGCTTGGGTAGCAAAAGCATCCTCATCTACAAAATCAAATACAGCACCGCCAACGGGAACTCGACGCGCTAAACGTACACCAGTTTTTGCCATAGTTTTCCCGACAAAAGCCGAAAAGCCTTGAGGAGCGTCTGGATCGGTTTCTAATTCTTGGCGCTTTTGACGGTAAACTTTGTAGCGTTCTGTAAACTGCGTTAGTTTATGACCTTGCCGTTCTAACTCTTCAGCTAGACGACCCATAACTTCTGGTATAGTTTTTTCAGCTTCATCGATGTAAGCCGAAATAATTTTTGCTTCGTCAGCAATTTTACGAAACTGTCGCAGCAGGGTACTTTTACCAACTCCGCCTTGACCCCAAACGTTATACACAAAATGACGGCGATCGTCTGTTGGGGGTAATGTTAGATTTTGGCGAAATTGGTTTACTTGGTCTTCACGACCCACAAAACCTGATTGCTGGCGCTGCTTAAGAATATCTTGTAAACTCTTGGGCTTATTTTGCAGGTTCATTACAAGATTCAATTTTGAGGTATTAATGCTTGTAGAATAACTACTAAATATAAATGCTGTATTTCGGAATTTATGAAACTTTTTCTAGGTAATTTTTACGTATAACCTTAATTTAATTTCAAAGTTGACCTTCTGAGGCTCAACTTTGACCTTCTGAGGCTCGATTTTGACCTTCTGAGGCTCGACTTTGACCTTCTGAGGCTCGACGTTGACTTTCTGAGGCTCAACTTTGACCTTCTGAGGCTCGACGTTGACCTTCTGAGGCTCAACTTTGACCTTCTGAGGCTCAACTTTGACCTTCTGAGGCTCAACTTTGACCTTCTGAAGCTCAACTTTGACCTTCTGAGGCTCGACGTTGACCCCACCCTAACCCTCCCCTTGTAAAGGCTATCCATTAGTCACATCTTTCTTTACAATCTTGAAACGCTTGTTTTGTAGGCATCTTGAACACTGAGGTGTCAAACATACTTGACAGATTGGCTCTTAGTCTTCTCGCTAAAATTAGGTTTTTATTGAGAATTGACGACGAACGAATCAGGGTTAGAAAAAGCGTGAGTGAATACTCTCGTAAATGTTGAGAAAGATCCGGGTAATGGATAGCTTGTAAAGGGGAGGGAACTAGATTCCTGTTTCCCCCCTTTCCAAGGGGGGATTAAGGGGGGTAATTCGACTTGTGTATACACCCTAGCCTTGTAGGGGAGAGGTTTGGAGAGAGGTCAAAGTGTATTTTAGATAAACGAGATGCGCTATAAAAATCGTAACTATACAAACAAAACCTCCCTCCGCAAGTTTAAAAAATGTTTGGATACAAAACGCGAAAAGGGCATAACTATGTTATGCCCCTACAAGTGATGTGTATTTTACTAAATTGACAACTTGTATAATTGCCTATTACAAGCTTTAGCTAACTGGAACTTCGGATTGCTTTTTCTTAGAACGGCGGTTAAACCTACGTCCCATCTCATCAATTACTGCATCTAAACCTGCGACATCACCGCTAGCTTTGGCATAGCTATAAACTGCTAATGCTGCTGCATACGCTTCACTAGCAGCAGCTATACAGGTATCATCCACCAATTCTTGCAGTTGCGTTAGAGACAACAACACCGGATACAAGTCCTCATATATTTCCAAGTCCCGGCGCATTTCTTCTAAATCAAAATAACGAGGCAAAAAGTTAGGGTTTTGTGTTGCTACTTGTAAGGCTTTGCTGACAAAAGCCCGACTTTTATCTCCCATCTTCAGCATTGTTCGCCGATCTTCAGGGGTCAAATCAACCAAAAACGGTAACTTTTCTCTAATTGTAGCGATCGCCTGCATGACCGCTTCTTTGTCTGCTGGGGCTAAACTGGCACTGATACGATTTTCTGCCATTTTTAATACTCCTTTAGGGTACTTAATTTCAGTATTCCCAAAGTTGTAAAGGCGATCGCATGTGTTGAGAGGTAATTAACAGAATTTTGTCTGCATTTTATAGCAAGCTAAAGAACATCTTTATATTTTTTTGTCCCACGTTAACAAAATTTATGGCTTTACTCTTCATCCGATGCAAATAAAGATTCTAAATCTTGACGACCGCTAACAACACGCAAAATTTTAACCCCATCATCAATCACTTGGTACAGAATGACATATCTATCTAAGCTCGACTTTATCCATTTTTTGGCAACACTCAAGCTGACGCTGAAATCTTTGTGGGGCGGTAGTTTTACTTTTTTGATTTCACCGAGAATAAGTGACATCGAAAAAGCTTTTGCTAAAAAGCTAGGATTTTTGCCGTATCAAGAGAACCAAGCTCTGAATTTTGGATAAAGTCGAGCTAAGAGGATGTTTGAAAAGTCCTCTTGTCGGTATCAAAAATTTTAGATCCCCCTAAATCCCCCTTAAAAAGGGGGACTTTGATTCCGGTTCCCCCCTTTTTAAGGGGGGTTAGGGGGGATCTAAAAGTGCCTAAAGTCACAGCGAAACATCTTTTCAAACAACCTCTAACGGCAAGCCACGTAATGAAGGTTTAATATGAGCATAACTGCGTCCCATATTTGGAAACGCCGCTAAATTTTGACATTTATTGTTAAACTCTCTAAATAGTTTTTCTCCTGCTTCCAGGTTTCGGATTAAAAAGTAATCAGAAATTTCATTTAAGTCACGACTAGCAGATAGTGAAATGACATAGCGGCTTATTATTAAGCCTCACGTGCCTTTTGGAACTTTTCTAGTATCTGCATCACTACAGTTTCGCCATCCAATAATTCCCCTCCTTCAACTTCAGCAATTGCGACATCAACTTTTTGCCGGGTTTCTTCCACCCATTGTACATACTCAGAATTTAATTTTTCTAGCAGATGAAATGCTACATCAATTACTTCATCTGCATTTGTAAATTTGCCGCTAGCGATTTGGGCTTGGATAAATTGTTCATGTTCAGGTTTCAATTCAATGTTCATGATTTATCTCTCTGAAAGTTGACACAAATGGGCAGTGCCGTTCTCCTACGGTTGTACTTCACGTAAATGAGAACTGCTATAGTATAAACTAATGAAACTGAATCAAGAAATCAATGCGTAAACAAATCATCGAATATACATCTCCGCTAGATGCACTGATTGGTCTTACTAAACAGTTAAATACTTATGAAATAAAGTACCAAATGAATTCAGAAGAATTTTTTGCCAAATATAACCAAGGTGAAACTTCTGACGAGGAAGTGTTTGTCGAATGGGCAGCAAACTACCAACATTATCTAGCTCTACACCAAGAAATAGAGACCAAACTCAGAGATGTCGCGTAAAGTTATTCAAGCCTATTTAGATGAAATTGAGCAACTTTTACTCAACTGCTCTAACACATACGTTGAGGAATATAGTGCAGTAATTTTAACGACAGAGAGAGCTAATCTCCGCATTAGGATACGTTTCGCTTTTAAATATTTACTGGCAGTCAGTGAAGCCTTTGTTATTGTAGATAATCAAATTACATATATCGATTACCGCTATCACTTTCAAGATGAGCAAAATAGTCTGATTTTTCGTTATGACAGTACACCACACTTTCCCAACTTACCTACCTTCCCGCACCACAAACATCTTTTGAACAATGTAATTGCTTGCGAAAAACCACATATAGCCGATGTGTTACAAGAAGTGATGGAGTTTCTAGAGTAAGAATATGAAATTTTCATTGCAAAACAGAACCATTGAATGGAACCGTTAAGATTTTGCTCATTGTTCTATTTCTCCTAACCGCTAATTACAGCGATCGCATCAATTTCTACCAACACATCTTTAGGTAAGCGCGATACCTGCACACAAGCCCGCGCTGGGGCTGTATCTTCGGGGAAATATTTAGCATAAATGGCATTCACCGCCGTGAAATCATTCATATCAGCTAGAAATACAGTGGTCTTCACGACATCTTGGAAAGTCGCACCAGCTGCGGTGAGGATGGCTTCAAGATTAGCTAATACCTGCTCAGTTTGCTTTTTGACATCATCAGTGTAGACAACATCACCAAGGCGGGGATCGATGGCAATTTGTCCAGCGATGAATACGAATTGACCGGAAGCTGCGATCGCTTGATTATAAGGGCCCACTGGTGCGGGTGCGTTATCAGTATTAATTACTTTACGGGTCATAGATATTACTTTCTCTAACGATGTTTCCTGTTTACCGATTTCCGCTTCAGCTGCGATCGGCTTGTAGACTTCTCCATCTGGCATTATCGCACCAGTTAGGTCTGCATCTTTAAAAGTTGCTCCATAGATATTTGCCCCAGTTAAATCAGCCCTTCTCAAGTTTGCTCGATCTAAATTTACACTGGTTAAATTTGCCCATCGCAAATTGGCTTTTTCTAAATTCGCTCCTTGGAGTAATGCTTTTGTAAGGTCTGTACTTTGAAGAGATGCTGCTGTAAAGTCTATATCGGCCAAATTCATGCCTGAAAGATCAACTTGGTGGAGATTCGCTCTATGAAATATACTTCCTTGGAGTTTGGCACTTTGCAATATTGCCTCAGTTAAGTTTGCCAGAGTAAAGTTCGATCCAATTAAGTACGTTTGACCGAAATCTGCCTTAGTTAGATTAGCTTTACTGAGATTAGCTTTAGCTAACGAAGCCGCAGTCAGGTCTGCACTACTAAGATTTGCTCCAGTTAAATTTGCTGTATCTAGGTTTGCATAAATTAATTTTGCACTGCTTAGGTCTACACCTATCAAGTTTGCCTGTTCTAAGTTTGCATGATTCAAATTTGCGCTATTGAGAGTTGACCAACTTAAGTCAGCACCATAGAGGTCTGTCCAAGCAAAAATTGCTGAAGAAGCACTTATTGAATTTAACTTTGTATCTGTTAAAAACGCTTTAGTAAGATTTGTACTATTAAGCTTTGCTTGGGTTAAATTTGCTCCACTTAAATCAACCCCAGCCAAATTTGCACCGTATAGGTCTATTTCACTGAGGTCTGCACCTTTGAGATTTTCTGCACTCAAATTTACTGAATGAAATTTCCGTTCCCCTGCGGCATATTTCTCCAACAGTTCCTCAGCGTTCATAATGCACCTTTAAATACCATTGACACAGTATAATCACAAAAACTTTGTGTCACAGATATTCCTCTCCCCTCTTCTCTCTGCGCTCTCTGCGCCTCTGCGGTTCGTTCCTTCTACCCCAACCTCGGACGTATCCCATAATGCCGATACCGCCAATAATCGCGCAAAATGCGATCGTGGTCAAAACATAAATTACCAGGCACACACCAATACTCAAAAATGCCTACACCCTTAGCATCATCTCCAGCCTTTGGTTCACCCTTAGCTGTCGCCAAAAACACAATACTAATCGTATGCTGACGCGGATCGCGATTTGGGTCAGAATATACCAATAATTGTTCAACCAACTCCACCTGTAAACCCGTCTCCTCCTCAGCTTCTCGCCGCGCCGCCACTTCCACCGCTTCGCCATAATCTACAAAACCACCAGGAATAGCCCAACCTAAAGGTAGATTATGTCTTTCAATTAACACTATTGGCCGATGAGGTCGATCTACTAGTTCAATGATGATATCAACTGTCGGTGTAGGATTTCGGTAAGTCATAGTTATTTAGTCATTAGTCAGTAGTCATTGGTCATTAGTCATTAGTCATTGGTTATTCCCAAAGGACAAAAGACAAAGGACAAATGACAAACAAAATGAGTTTACTTGATTTCCCCTGCAAATACCGTTCAGTGATAAATTCGATGCGATCGCATCCTGTCTCCATTAGATAATTGCTCCCTCTCATAATTCAGGTTAAATATGCCTTTTCCTAGATCCAGTGGCATTTTGCTGCATCCTACCTCCTTTCCCAGTCGATTTGGCATTGGAGATTTAGGCTTAGAAGCCTATCGCTTCATTGATTTTCTCAAAGAGAGCCATCAACAATATTGGCAAGTTTTACCACTGGGCCCCACTGGATACGGAAATTCTCCGTATATGTGCTACTCGGCAATGGCAGGAAATCCTCTGTTAATTAGCCCAGAAAAACTCTTAGAAGAAGGTTTACTATCTGAAGAAGACTTTGCTAATTTACCAGGATTTCCGGTAGAAAAGGTAGATTTCGATCGGGTTGTGCCGATTAAGATTGGGCTACTCAAAAAAGCCTGTGACAACTTTAGAACCAATGCTACGCCTATCCAGCAGAAAGAGTTTGCAGGTTTTTGCGACAGTAAAGCCTATTGGCTGGATAATTACGCCTTATTTATGGCGCTAAAAGATGCCAATGAGAATGCAAACTGGCACGCATGGAAGCCAGAATTTGTCAAGCGCGATCCCCAAGCATTGGAGCAAGCACAGCATCGGCTCAACGGAGAGATTTATTATTACAAATTCGTCCAATTTGAGTTTTTCCGCCAATGGTCTGACCTCAAAAGTTACGCTAATATGCGCGGCATTGACATTATTGGCGATATTCCTATCTACGTAGCTCATGATAGTGCCGACGTGTGGGCGCATCCCGACATTTTTTGCTTAGATCCAGAGACGGGACAAGCAGCACAAATGGCAGGAGTTCCACCCGATTACTTCAGCGCCACCGGTCAATTGTGGGGAAACCCGGTTTATAACTGGGAGGAATTGCAAAAACAAGACTTTAAATGGTGGGTACAGCGCTTTGAAGCAATGCTGGATTATGTAGATATAATTCGCATTGACCACTTCCGGGGCTTTGAGGCTTATTGGTCTGTGCCCCAAGGTGAAGAAACTGCCATAAATGGGAAATGGGTGGAAGCGCCTGGGGATGCTTTTTTTGCAGCGATTAGGGAGAAGTTGGGCAAGCTACCCGTCTTGGCAGAAGATTTAGGAGTAATTACACCAGAGGTAGAAGCGCTCCGAGACAAGTATGAATTTCCGGGGATGAAGGTTTTGCAGTTTGCCTTTGGTTCCGATCCTGCTAATCCATTCTTGCCATTCAATTACCCGCGAAATGCTGTAGTTTATACTGGCACTCACGATAATGACACAACTGTAGGCTGGTTCAATTCAGCTAATGACAACGAAAAGCATAACTTATGGCTTTATTTAGGTTGTATTAGCCCTGAAGGCATTCAATGGGATTTAATTCGCCTAGCTTTGAGTTCTATAGCCAACCAAGCGATTATTCCCTTGCAAGATGTTTTGGGATTAGGAAACGAAGCGCGGATGAATTTTCCTAGTGTTGCTGAGGGAAACTGGGAGTGGCGCTATCAAGCAGGAGCGTTAACAGACGAATTGCGCGATCGCTTGAAAGTTCTTACCAGACTCAATGGACGCGCCCCAGAAGCACAATAAGGTAGTTCTTGAGCAGGGAAGCAGGGGGAGATGGGTAAAAGAAGGCAGACAAGGAAGACAAGGGAGAGGGAAGAGTAAATCCTTCCTTTTCCTCCTTTTCTCCTTGTCCCCCTTATCCTTCTCATCTCCCACAGTCTTTTTGTTCTCTATGAGACGCTGCGCCTAGCTTGCTTCTCTGTAAGAGTACAATTTTGAATTTTGTTAGCGCAGCGTTAGCGAGTCCGCGTACCCCTACGGGGAAGCAAGCTACGCGCAGCGTCTCGTAGAGAGCGTCATTCTGAATTGATTTCTCCTTCATCTCAAAACTTAGGCTTGGCAGCAATCCTAACTTCTTCCTCTTTCCCTGGTTCTCCCATTTCCTTGGCCTTCTCTTGATTAACGCTCACCAACACACCGCCAGCATTATCAGTTTTCACTGTCAGTTGCTCTTGGGCTTTCCAAACTCGGTGAGTTCCCTCTGGCAGGATACCTTCAAACTCGGTTTTGCCATCGGCTACTACACGAATCCAAGATGAGGCTTTCAAAGTTACACCAACCTGGACAGCCTGTCCCTTTTGCACACCGCTCAGGGTATCGCTGACAGGTTGTGCCTGTGTTGACTCTTTTAGTTGAGCTATTTCTGGTTTAACAACAGACTTTTGTTTTGGATATGGCTGGTTTGGGCTATTACTTGCTTGTAGTAACGCGTTATTTAATAACTGAGATAACCCATTTACAGAACATACTATTAGCAATATGTAAAGAAAGTAAAGATGAACTGGACGTAGTTGAGCCAAGGGTGAATTATTCCCCCTACTGAGAGGGCTAACTTGTGCAGAACTGATCGGAAAAGTGCCAGAAAATTCTACTCCATTCAAACCTAGTGCATCGGCAAATTGTCTGATTAAACCCTGAATATAGACTGGTTCTGGTAGATCGTTTAAATTACCTTCTTCGATCGCCTGCAATAATCTTCGGGGAATCCGAGTCAATGCAACCACTTGGTCTAGAGATAAACCCTGTTCTTGACGCAATGCCCAAAGTTGAGCGCCTAACTCTGCCAACTTTTCGGCTCGTTGTTGCTCTAATGAAAGTGATGGCTGGTGCTTATTCTTCTTTCTTAGCCATTTCATGCCTACTGACACTCCTTAACTCCACTGAATCAATAATTAGGTTGCGTTATCCGATCTTGCAAAAAGTGAATCTCACGATCTTTGAGGGAACGATATTTACCCTCTGATAAAAAGGGTTCTTTGGGAGTTTGTAATTGAATTGGGCCGATAGCAGTCCGATGCAGCTTGATTACTGGGTATCCTAGCTGTTGAGCTATACGGCGAATTTGGCGATTTCTTCCCTCCTGCAACACTATTTCTAAAACGCTTTCCTCGGTACGACGTTCTATGAGGCGTACCTTAGCGGGCCTGGTTTTTCTACCCTCCAACATCACACCTTGACGCCACGTCTGTAGTACTGTTTCTGGAGGATGTCCTTTGACCAAAACATGATATGTCTTGGAAATACTGTGACGTGGATGGGTTAGCCCAAATGTCAGTTCTCCGTCATTAGTCAGGATTAATGCTCCTGTAGAGTCTGCATCTAGACGGCCAACTGGGTGAATACCTGAACCCTCCCGTAATTCTTTCGGTAGTAGATCCAGGACTGTTGTTCTGCGATGAGGGTCGTAGCAAGTCGAAACCACTCCCGCTGGTTTGTGCAGCAATAGATATATTAAAGGCGGACGCTGCTTTTCGGATACGGCCTTACCATCAATTGCGATCGCATCTTTTTCGGGATCGACTTTTTGACCTAAATGTGCTAATACCCCATTAATCCGCACCCGTGAGTGCCTAATCATTTCTTCGGCTTCACGACGTGAGGCGATACCCCATTGAGCAAGAATTTTTTGTAACCGTACCTCCATGTGGAAATTGCTTATTTACTGTTATCAATTAAATGATATTTGCATTTTGTAGCGAGTAGGCATAAATGTTACATTTAAAGCTTATTTAATTTCGGTTCGGTTGTAGAGCAAATACTCATAAACAGATTGGTTAAATGCCAGAGCAAAATCCCCAAACAACAAGTGGAAATAAAATCCGCATAATTACGCAGGTACTCACAACAGCAGTCAAGCTCTGGTTGAGATCGCAGGTCAGCCAAATCTCTGAACTAGAAGTGGAGATTAAAGCTAGCGATCGCCAACTTTTCTCTGGACGCATTCCTTCGGTATCTGTTTTTGCAACTCATGCAGTTTATCAAGGTCTCCTAATTACACAAATTCAATTAATAGCAGAAAATATTCGGGTAAATATTGGTTCTGTACTCAAGGGTAAATCTCTGCGACTGTTAGAAACAGTACCAGTGGTAGGCGATTTAATCATAGACGAGAAGGATCTGAATGCTTCTCTCTCATCAGACTTATTATCGACTGCTTTGAGCGATCTCTTGGTTAAGGTTTTACCAAAAGATTACCCCCAGTCACAACCAATCAAGTGGCAAGAAATTCTCCTTGAGAACAACCAAATTATACTGCGAGGTTTGAGAGTAACCAATAGCGAAACAACGCCTGTAGAGATTTGTCTAGGCTTACAATTACTCAGTGGGAATGAGTTGCAACTGGTACATATCCCAATCAAGCGCGATCGGGAAGATATATTAAAGGACAATTATGAGTACAATCTGGATCTTGGCTCAGATGTCGATATCCAAGAACTAACGCTGATCCCAGGAAAGCTAGTATGTCGTGGTCGGATTAACGTTAACCCTTGATGATTATGAAATTAAAAAATGCTAATACATTATTTTAAATGATATTGCAGCTCTCAGGGGATAAGAGAGCAGACGGACAATCCCCGGCTTCGTTGCGATCGCGCCTGGGAATAGAATTCCAAGTTATTGCATTGAAGGAAGAATAAACAGAATTCTGCACTTCGTTACTATCCCGCCTCGGAATAGAATTCCAAGGCTAATAGCTTAAGTCCTCTTCAGAGGACTTAACAAGAATTTTAGTCCACTTAAGTGGACTTGAGCTATTAGCCCGGAACTTAAGTTCCCGGCAGGATATGCGTCAGTGCAATACTCTAACTGTTACTGAAAACCGCTATAGTAGCGGCAACAGCAATGTCACAAAATAATATACCAACGGAGCAGTAAAAATATAACTATCGGTACGGTCTAAAATACCACCATGACCGGGGATTAACTGCCCAGAATCTTTAACTCCAGCATCCCGCTTGAGCATAGATTCTGTGAGATCCCCTAAAAGACTAGCAATACCAATGAGCAAACCTAATGCTAAACCTGTGAAGGGGGATTCAGGCAAGTGAAGATAATAGGCTCCCGCTATAGCTACGGCAACACTTGAAGTAATACCAAAGACAGCACCTTCAACAGTTTTTTTCGGGCTAATGTCAGACAAACGGGTTTTCCCAAAGAATTTGCCAATGGTGTAAGCACCGATATCAGCTGCCCAAATACACAAAAAAGTCAGTAGTGTAACTGTAAAACCTTGTGCTAAAGAAGCGGAATTTGCCTTTTCCCAGAAATCTGTCCAGGTTGTGGGCCAGTAACCTCCGAAAGGGAGATTGCTAAAAGCAGCACTATCAATTGCTCGTAACCGCACCCAGTAACTTGGTAAATAACCGACGTAAAACAGCCCCATAATAGAAGCGGAAACATCAGCGATCGTGGCAAATTTGGGTTGAAACAGCAGGTAAAAACAAATAAGTGTGCCAGCTATTGGCATCACAGCGTCAGCTAAACTGCCATCAAGGGTACAAATCACTAGCAATACTTGGCTGACAGCCATAGTGGTTTTAGCGGCGGGAGCGATGCCTCTGGCTCGCACCAAATTAAAATATTCCTGTTGACCCAAAAAGATGATGACCGCAAAGATGATGGTAAAGTACCAACCCCCCAAAAGGGTTGCGGAAAGAGCAAGAGCGATCGCAACAATTCCACTTATAATCCGAGACCAAGGCATAGAAGTATTTTGGATTTTGGATTTTGGATTTTGGATTAGAGATTAGGTATTCGAGATTAGGGATTGGTAATTGTGGCTTGGTTTCTGATGACATATCACCTAAATCCCCAATCTCAAATCTAAAATCGTTCGACTGAGCGACTTGCCTTGAGCGAAGTCGAAAGAAGCCGAAGTCTAAAATCTAAAATCTTTTTGATTTAGTCTAGTTTCTCACCACTGAGGATAAAAATGGGATCGACGGCGGTAAAGGTTTGAGAAAAGCCGCGTGTCTCTAAGCGGTTAACCGCAGATTGGACGACTTCGATATTTCTAGCCCTTAATAGGGAAAAGCTTTGGGAAATAGCATACAGACTTTCTAGATTAGCAGCTGTGGCTACAACCCGACCGGATGGCGGCAAATAATGCCAAGCTGCTTGCAGTATTTCTTGAATGGGGCGACCTCCCTCAATACAAACACGATGAGGGGCAATCTTGAGGTCATGTAAACATTCTGGGGCGCTGCCTTCAACAACTTCGACATTTTTCACATCAAAGCGATCGCAGTTACGCTTGATCAGATTAGCTACTTCTTCATCCCTTTCGATAGCGATAATTTGCCCACCTGGGCACAATAGCCCCACCTCTACCGGAATTGTACCTGTCCCTGCGCCAATATCCCACAACACGGAATCTGATTTTAGCCGCAGTTGAGAAATCAATAGCAGTCGGACTTCTCGCTGGCTCAGGGGAATTCCTGGCAAATGCTCAAATAAGTCATCGGGAATACCTGGGGTAATATAAGGCCAAAGTTGGGAGGGCATAGAACTACGCAATTATACTAAAGATATCGATTTGCCAAATTGAAAAGCTATCAGCTATAAAACTTTTCAACCGTAGCATTACAAGAAAACATAATGATTGGTGAAATATTAAGCGATCGCTACGAAGTTCAGCAGCTATTAGGAAAAAAAGCAGGGCGACGGACGCTATTAGCTCGTGATTTGCAAACTCAAAAATTAGTTGTCATTAAATTACTCTCTTTTAGCAGTGACTTTGAGTGGGATTCACTCAAGTTGTTTGAGCGAGAAGCCGAAACTTTAAAAAACCTAGCACATCCCTCAATTCCTGGCTATTTAAACTATTTTGAGGTAAATTTACCAACCATCAAAGGATTTGCTCTAGTACAAACTTATATCCCTGCACAAACTTTAGAGCAATGTTTACAAACTGGGCGGACTTTTACCGAAGCTGAAGTCAAACAGATAGCTAAAGCACTTTTAGAGATTCTCGTTTACCTACATGAACTACATCCACCTGTAATTCACCGTGATATTAAGCCTAGCAATATTTTATTGGGGGAGCGTTCTGGAAATAGTGTCGGTCAAGTTTATTTGGTAGATTTTGGCTCAGTACAGACAGTCCTGGCTAGCGAAACCGGGACAAGAACTGTGGTAGGAACTTATGGTTATATGCCACCAGAGCAATTTGGCGGGCGCACTGTTGCAGCATCAGACCTTTATAGTTTAGGCGCAACTTTAATTTACTTGGTGACGGGGACTCATCCAGCCGATTTACCCCAAAAGGATTTTCGTATTCAGTTTGAACAACTGGCTAATCTCAGTCCCAGCTTTAGCAATTGGTTAAAGTGGATGATTGAACCTAGTTTAGAACGGCGTTTGAGTTCTGCTGACCAAGCAATCGCAGCTTTAGAGAAACCACAACCGACATTGCCTGCTTTGGTTATTGGCAAACCAGATGGGAGTAAGATTCAACTCACCAAAAATGGGGATTCTCTAGAAATTATCGTTCCACCATCTGGTTTCGATCCATCAATAATATTTACAGGTTTATTTGCGATCGTCTGGAATTCATTTATTCTTTTTTGGACAATGGGCGCACTCTCAGCACCTTTTCCTGTTAACATCCCCTTTGCTTTGTTCTCGCTTCCATTTTGGGGTGCTGGCTTTATGATGGTGTATAAATTTTTCTTTCATTTATTTGGACGCATCTGCTTACGCCTGAATCCCGAACAAATAACCCTAACCTGGGAGTTGTTTGCTTGGAAATTTTATCGTCCCCGTGCATTGCCAAGACAAAGTATTAATAAGTTAGTTTACATTCCCAAACATTTTACGAAAGATTCTGAAGGTACTAGAAGTGCCGTTCCCGCACAATTGGATATTTGGGTAGGAGTAAAAAAATATCAGCTTGGTGGTAGTGGTGGTGCAATTAAATCTGAAGCGGAACTGGAATGGCTAGCTCATGAATTAAGCGATTGGTTAGGTTTGCCAATTACCAATCCAATGCGAAGTTAATTGAGCTAGCGATCGCTTACATTCAAAAGACATAAGAAAAGGGACAGTATTAGAAATTGCCAAGTAACCACTTAAGAAGTCCTTACAAGATATGACTTTTAAGCTATCCCCAGTTTTCTATAACTGTCCCTAATAATTTGTTTTCAGTAGCCAGTTCTACTTTAAATTCATCATTCAGCAGCATTCTCAAAGCCCAGGTTCCATCAGTTAGTTATCACTCTTAAACTATTGATAACTATTCTCATAATGAGAATTACTGGTATATACATTTGAGGTTGTTTTCTGGCTACTTTTAGTCTAAATCTTACTAACTAATTTTTGTAGCAAGGGTGGGAGTGGATGATTCTCAAACTGGGAATACTGGGAATCAATTCGGTGAGCTTTTTGAACCATCCGTTCAAAAAACAGATTGACTAATTTTAATTCCCGAAAAATCTTTTGCGGATCTTCAAGATGGGTTGTGGGTAACTGCTGTCCCATTTTTTTGAGGGCTAAACCTACAGGAATTTTAATTTCATCCTGGAGTTTAAGAAAACGGGTAAATATGGGTGCAAAAGCGGACAATACAGAACCAGCACCTCCTCTAGCTTGTCCCCAACCGATGTAGTAAATTCCTTTGTAATCTTCAAGAAATGACCCTCCATAACATTTCACTGTTGCTCCTTTCACCCGTTGCAGTTCTGGAGCTAAAAATGGATAGGCAAGATGAAAACCAGTTGCACAAACAATTAAATCAAAGGTTTCTCGGCTACCATCCGCAAATTCAACTTCCCCGCCATCTAAATGTCGTACCTCTGGTTTGTAGGTAATGCGACCGTGTTTAATATAGTAAGGAACCTCATTATTTAAGGTTGGGTGCTTATCAAAAATGCGATATTTGGGTTCGGGTAGACCATAATCTTTGTGCTTACCGAAAGTCAGCAAAATAATTAAATAAGTCATCAACCGCTGAAACCATTGTGGCATCCACCATTCAGTTAAATCGGAAATTGGAACACCTGCAAAGGTTTTGGGAATAAACCACACAGATTCACGCATACTCAACACAGATTTAGCTCCCACCCTAGCTGCTTCTGCGGCTATATCACAAGCTGAATTTCCTCCACCAATTACCAGAACTCTCTTACCACGTAGTTGCTGGGAATTTTTATAATCTTTGGAGTGAATTATCTCCCCATCAAATTCTCCTGATAATTTGGGAAAACGTTTGCACCAGTGATGACCATTACAAATGATAATCCCTTTGTAAATTCGCTGTTCCCCATTCTCAAAGGTAACTTCCCAGAGATTACCCTCAACAGGTCGCACATAGCTAACTTGACGATTCAATTCAATATTTTTACGTAACTCAAAATGGTCAGCAAAGGAGTTTAAGTAATCCCGTATATTTTGAGCGCTGGGAAAATCCGGATAATTATCCGGCATAGGGAAATGGGTAAATTGGGTAATCTTCCGTGATGAAATGATGTGTGCAGTTTCATACACACCATGATGCCAATTTCCACCAATGTCATCGCTAGCATCAACTTGGTCGTAGGCAATACTCGCCCTCTTGAGCGCTTCAGCCATACTTAATCCGACAAAACCAGCCCCAAGAATTAAATGCTTGTGAGTAGTATCCAACATCATTCTTAATTTTACTTGACTATTTTTTAAACTTTTGGAAGATACCGAGCTAACCCACTCCCCTGCTTAGGGAATATCTCGTGAGGATATAAAAAGCTTGTACAACATCGGGGAATACGTACAATTTCTTGACAGCAATACCTCTAATTGCTGCCCGTATTACCTGTGTATGATCTGTTGTCATATATTTCGGAACACCCTGGCTTCTCTTGGCTAGAGATTCATATCGTTCCGATTGCAGAATTGGAACACGACTAAAAAATTGATAAACATCGGGAAGCTTGACGTTATATTCCTTAAGTTCATTGTTGTGTTTATTTCTGCCAACTTATTATTAGCTTCAAATGTTAGGTGAACTGACGCTGCCTAACTGTAGCAGTGAATACGGTATTTTAATTTAGAAAAAATGCTTAAAATATCTCTAGAAAATATAAATTAATACAAGTATAATCAATTATTTGAATTGGATAATTTGGAGTAATTTAAGATAAGCTTTATTTAATAGGTTACACACCTATAAACGTTTAGGAACTAGTGACTACTACTGCAAGGCGGAATTAAAAATTAAAAAAAGTAAAAAATACTTGCGTTTGATTCATTTTCAATGGGTGTTTTATTTACTCCGTACTGTACTATAAGAATCCTATTTGATTTTTGAAAAAACTCCGTACATCCCAAGAATGCAAAATCAAAGATAGTGTGTCGAATAAACCACTCAAACATTAATAGCTAATGTGAAAATAAAAGAATTAAGTTACAAATACGCCAAACCCATGTTTTAGTTTGTAAGTAAATATAAAACTCTTATTTGATTTTTGAAAAACTCCGTATAACTCGAAAAGGCTGACTCCTTACAATCGGATTGCTATAGTATGTTATCCTATGGTTCGAGCGCTTATCAGTGGCGAACTCATCAGATTTGAGCCATCAATGTTTATATTTAATTACAGTATCCGCTCAATAAATAGGGGATAGGAAGAAAAATAAGAGGATACAAAGGTACA
>NZ_CAWUDN010000128.1:0-18615 GCF_963920915.1 Nostoc sp. PCC 9305 | reverse complement strand
AAGTTCTGTAGCTACTCCCATAAGTTCTGTAGCTACTCCCATAAGTTCTGTAGCTCCTTCAATTTGTTGGGGAGTGCGTAGGCAAAAACTTTGTAAGCGATCGCTTTATTCTGTAGAAAAGATCGATATAAGCGATCGCAGTCTGTAGAAAAGCGATCGCCATCACCATAACGTTGTACTCCAAGCCCTTTAACCCACCTATCGAAAACCCTATGTTCGATTAGACGGTAATAGGACTGGCAATGATTGGCTTTGTGTCGAAATGTTTGTAAAAATATGTGGTGCGTTACGGCGTTGAGCCTAACGCACCCTACTAGCGTGACAAAACTAAAATGTTGCAATAAATTTTCTTGTGGGGCGGGCATCTTGCCCGCCAATTAGGACGGGCTAGAAGCCCATCCCACAAGAGTTTGCTAATGCACAAATTTAGTCTTGACACGCCACTACTAATTAAGACTATCTTCGCAAGCAAAGAAGGGGTAGGGTGTTAGGGAGTTTTCCTCAAGACAAAACTCCTCTGTTAACAAATCCAGATTTACCTTTAGAAAGTAAAAGTAGTTCTCAATGCACCAATGACAGCATCATTGTTATTGCTGTTGTTATCCGGCGAAGTCAACCAAATAACTCCGGGAGTAATGGTAATATTGTCGCTCACCTTATACTGGTAGAACGCTTCTAAATGATAGGAATTGTTCTTGTCTTTGCCAATTTGGGCAACACTGGAACTTGTTACATAAGGTTCCATGCCAACCACAATACCAGCTAGATTCCCTTTTTTACCAAGGTCGGGGAATCCTAAAGTAACTGCCCAGTTCCAGATATCCAGACTTCCCCGATTAATTCCACTGCCATTGCTTGCCAAGATCCGAGTGTTAGTGTAGCCAGCCCAGCCACCCAAAATAAATTTATCACTCAGTTGTAATGATGCTTCTGCACCATAAGCATTACTAGATACTGGCAAATCGGCTCCAGAAAAGGCAGCTAAATCATCTGGTAAATTGGGATTATTCAGTAAAGCCGATCGCAGGTTAGCACGGTTACTACCCGTACTACCATTGGCAGTAAAATCATTGTTGTAAGAATTAACGTAAGTCAAACCAAGGGTGAATTTATCAGTCGGTTTGACCGTTAACTGGGCTATGGCTCCATAAGCGCCGTTGAATAAACCACTTCCATTTTGAGCATTAGCAGGATCGTTAGCTAAATACCCCAAACTTAGTTCTAGATTCTTGCTAAACTGATGCTGAATTCCTAAACCAGCACCATTAACTAGATAATAAATAGGGTTGCGAGTCCCAAAATGAGAAAGAGCGCCGCTACCACCATCTCCATCTAAGTAAGGGTTTACTGTATTAGTAAAATCATCAGCCGCACCTGCATTTGCTTCAACAATGACATTGGTTTTCTGAGTAAGAGGGAACTGATACAACAGCGCATCTATCCCAACAGCATTGTTGTTGCCATTATCAAAAGTACCGCCAGCAAACCGTAAGTCACCTTCTGGCGTAAATGTAGAATTTCCAGAGAAGGCATTCAGATTTGTGGCTTGCAGTCGGGTTCTGAGTAAATCTTTGCCTGTAAAGCTAGAATCAAAGTTGAGGCGGACGCGATCGCCTAAAATAGCATTGCGATTGATTTTTCCTCCTCTAGCATTATCTCCTGACACAACCCCTGCTACTGCAAAAATCGCTTCACCATTGAGTTTGGTAGTGGTAGAAAACTGATGCTGTTCCAGTTCGGCACTGCGTGTTTCCACCGCATCAACTCGACCGCGCAGGGTTGCTAGTTCGGCGGTAAATTCCTCTTGCAATTTTTGTAATGTGGCTAAATCTTGTTTCTTAACCAAATCATTAGTTGAGGTAGCAATCAGTTCATTGATGCGTTGTAGACAAGCATTCAAACCCGCCGCAAATTCATATCGCGTCATCGCTCGATTACCGCGATATGTACTATTAGGATATCCAGCAATACAGCCGTAACGTTCTACTAATGATTGCAGCGCTTGAAATGCCCAATCAGTTGGCTGCACATCTGATAATTGAGATACAGAAGTAACTTGAGCGACAGCATCAGCAGTTGCCGGAGACTCTAGAGATTGCTCTGTTTGGTTATTTTCAGGTTTTGATGTAGTATTATTTGCAGGAGATGCTATTGCCAGCCCACCATAACCAACAACTGAGGCAACAAGCACAACGAATGGAGCCTGCTGAAGAAAACTCCAGAGAACTTTTGCTTTTAACATTTTTATTTCTCACACAGAAAATTAATTAGTATTAGAGACTTCCAAGAAATAAATTATCCAATCTTGTGGGGTGGGCATCTTGCCCGCCTTCGACTACGGGCTATAGTGTCGCCCACCCCACAAGAAATAGTTGTACATTTTTTTATTTGTCAGTCCCTTAGTACAATGTCTAAGTTAATTTTGAAAGTTTGTAGTAAGCACTTTAGTGCTTAGAAAATCAGGACTAAAGTCCTTACTACAAACTTGCTCATCCATCAATTTCAACTTGACGTACTACTAGCACACTAGCCAACAAATACTCAGTCTATGTATTTGGCTCTTAAGGCTTGGCTACAGTAGTGACATCCTTGTTAAGAACCACTAAAGCTGTTGACAATTTTGGTTTATTTGGTGCAGAGGCTTTCAGTCCTGCCTTAATCTCATCAGCTTTATCTTCAATTTCTTTGTAGGTAGTGGGAGATTTAGCTTTAACTCCATCCTCAACCTTTGACCAAAAATCTTCAAATTTATCAAATTCCCCTTTAGCTTTGGTAAAATCTCCCGCCTCAACTGCGGCCTTAGTATTGGTTACAACACCCTGTAGACCTTGAAATTCGGTTGTTTTAGTGGGAGTGGCTACTGCACCAGGGGAGGTTGTCGCAGCGGGAGTGGTTGCTGCATCAGGGCTAGCTGCCGCAGTGGGACTAGCTGTTGTATCAGAGATAGAACTTCCAGCAGGTGGTGTCTGTGCAGTAGGTTCGTCACTCTTATTACATCCAACCAAAGTCATCATGCTGATTGCAGCAACTATCAGTACTGAATTAAAACGATTCATTCTAAACTCCTCATCAAAACTCGTTTGTGTAGACTAGTACCGTAAAGCGGAAATCAAAAGTCTTTCATTTTGGGCTTTCTGGCTGTAATGAAATAGTAAGTTTATTTCCGCCGACTTGTACTAGCGTTCATATTTTACGCTGACTATGAACAAAAATATTAGGTAATATTTTTGTCATTTAAATATTAAAGCTATCAAGGTAAAAAACTCGGAAAGAACCAATATTTTCTCTTTCCGAGTTTTTTACTTGTCATGCTTTACCTTAATAACAGAGTCTATCAAGACTCCTCACACCAATTGCTGACTTCGAGTCTTGTCAGACAAGACTCGATTTTTCTCATCTCATTTGCATTTTTGGTGATATTGAGCCTACATTGTATTGGGAAAAAGTTTCTACTACCGGAAAAATACCATGAAACGTTCATTTCGTAAGTATCATCGTATCCTTGGCATCATCCTATCTGTGCCACTGATGTTAACCGTGCTGACTGGGATATTAACAACCTTTGTCCGCGAGTGGTCTATTGGTATAGGAGTTCCAGCTAGCTTCCTCTTGAGTATCCATACAGGCGAAATCTTTCATCTGCAAGGAATCTACCCAATTTTGAATGGATTAGGACTTTTGGGATTGTTGGTGACAGGATTAAATATGTCTGGTTTATTTGGTAAAAAAACTCGGCAAAACCCGAATAATTAAACTAAGAAGCTAATGGCAAACGTACCTGAAAGCAGCTACCAACACCGATTTCACTGGTGACGGTAATATCTCCTCCATGAGTTCTAGCGATCGCTAATGCAATAGCTAATCCTAAACCTAAGCCTCCCTCTCGCTGATTTCTAGCTTGATCTGCCCTCCAAAAGCGATTAAAAATTAACGGAATGTGTTCTGGAGCAACACCAATACCAGTATCTTGAACATTTATGGCTACAAACCGCTCAAGTTTAACTAGAGAAACTATGACAGTCCCTCCTTTAGGTGTATAGTGCAAGGCATTTTGCAACAGATTAGAAAATAATCGCTTTAGTTGAATAGCTTCACCTTTGATGAAAACTTCGGTTGATATTTCTGGCTTGAAAGTAATTTCCTTAGATACTGCTTGCGGTTCCAAAAACTCCACCAAATCTTCTAATAATTCATCTAAAGGAATATTGATCCATGCAATCATTTTAGGACTCGTGACTGCATCAGTTCGAGCTAATAAAAGTAAATCTTCTACTAATCGAATCATTTGATTACTTGCAGATGATATTGCTTCCAATTTATTTAAATTAGCTGGATGAATTCTCTCTGGATAATTCATAATCACTTCAACCGAAGTTTTAATAATTGTTAAAGGACTACGCAACTCGTGAGAAGCATCGGCAGTAAACTGTTTTAATTGCTCGATACTTTGCTCAATTGGCTGTAAAGATTGTCTTGTTAGCCACCAACCACCTAAGCCGCTAAGAATTATGACAATCAATCCTCCTAACTCAAATCCCCATAAAACTCTATTTAGTTCTTCTTCTAATTCTTCTGTCGATTCACTTACCCGCACATAGCCTTGGAGCTTTTTTTTTCTTCCACTTGAACTATGCAAATAAACAGGAATAGTAATACTGCGAATTTTATGGTATTGGCTGATGTCAAAGTTAGCAGTAAAAGACATTCGAGAAATAGTGGTTCCCGCCTTAGCTAATAGCCGACCATTAGCATCAAACCATTCTACTCCTTGATGATTTTCACGTAAATCCTGCCAAGGAATATCTAAATCTCCATCATCATCATTATCTAAAATTCGAGGAATCTTAGTATTAATTGCTTTTTTGTCAACTGGCGCTGCTATTAAGTTGTGAGAAGCTGCATTTGCTAAAGTGACAATTTCACTATCTAATTTTTGATAAAGATTATAAGACAAAAAATGGTAAACAATTGTGGTAGAAGTCCCCCAAATTGTTACCATTACACCTAAATATGAAAATAAAAGCCGCCTGCCTAAAGCCTGAAGCATCAATTTAAAAAGTTTGTTTGAGTCGATAACCTAAACCGTATATTGTCTCAATAAAATCAACATTAGCTCCAGCAAATTTCAGTTTTTGTCTTAAACTCCGAATATGAACCTTGATTGTTTCTTCTCCTGGTGGCTCTTCAAAAGACCAAAGATGTTTCAGAATTTCGTTGCGATTAAAGACTTGATGGCTGTGACGTAAAAATAATTCTAAAATTCTATATTCTTTGGGAGTCAGATGTACTGGTTGTCCATTATATGTAACTTCATAATTACTTGGATCTAAACGCAACTTTTCCCACTCAAATACAGGGGGTAAAATAGTAATTCCCCGCCTTAATAAAGCGCGAATCCGAGCCATTAGCTCTTGTAAATCAAAGGGTTTAACAACATAATCATCTGCTCCGGCATCTAAACCAATGACTTTATCTGTGCTACTGTCTTTTGCAGTTAGTAACAAAATAGGTATAGAATAGCCTGCTTGCCGTAGTTGCCGACACAAAGTTATACCATCCAATTTTGGTAGCATCAAATCTAATACTATTAAGTCATAAGGAAAGGCTTTAGCAAACTCCCATCCCACTTGACCATCATTTGCAATATCAACAAGATAATTTTGGTCAATTAGTACTTCTGCAAGTGCTTTTGCAATCCGATATTCATCTTCTACTAAAAGGATTTTCATAACTACCCCACTAGTACCGCAAAGCGGAAGTCAAAAGTCAAAAGTCAAAAGTCAAAAGTATTATGGAATAAGCTCTTTAGTGATTTTAAATGGTTGCTCTATTTACGCCGTGGCTTACTTGTAGTCTGTGAAGTTTAAATTTATAGGTAAGTAAGTTAGTAGTAAGGACTTTAGTCCTTATTTTCTAAGCACTAAAGTGCTTACTACAAACTTTTTATTGACTACTAGCTAATAATTCCAAGACGGGAGCATCCACTTTTGGCGGATCGCCCTCAGACTAGAAGTCTGGGGCTATACAAACTAAACCCGCCTGCGCGGGTTTCAGAGAGTCCGCGTAGGCGGACGAGAGTTTGTGTAGCCGCGATTTCCAATCGCCCGGTGTTTCTTCCAAAAGTGGATGCTCCCTTCAAGACTCCATCTCTGCTAATTCTAACCAGCGTTCAGTCGCCACATCGATCGCGTGCTTGAGATTTTCCACCTTATTATAGAGTTTCTGCACTTCGCTATAATTCCCCGGTGAGACATTCCCTAATTTTTTCTCGGTTTCCGCCTTCTCAGCCTCTAACTCGGCAATTTTACCTTCCAACTGCTCAAATTCCTTTTTTTCCCAATTGGATAATCTGCGCCGCTTGGTATTCTCTCCATCCTTGGATGAAGCCGCACCATTTTGGACTTCAACATTTTTCGGCTTTTCCTTAGCGTTCGCAGCTTGTTGCTGCGCCTCTTCAGCCTTTTTATAGTCCAGATAAATCGAGTAATTACCTGGATATTGCCGCAGATTACCGCCTTCCTCAAAGGAAAATACTGTGTCGATGGTGCGATCGAGAAAGTAGCGATCGTGAGAAACTACAATTACACACCCGGCAAAATCCTCTAAATAATCCTCTAATACTGCCAAGGTCTGAACATCTAAATCATTTGTCGGTTCATCTAAAATTAAGACATTGGGCGCACCCATCAAAACTCGCAACAGAAATAAACGGCGTTTTTCCCCACCTGAAAGTTTACTAATTGGGGCATACTGCTGATTACCAGGAAACAAAAACCGCTCCAACATTTGCGAAGCGGTAATTTGAGTTCCATCGGTAATTTTGACAAATTCTCCTTCTTCTTTGATGTAGTCAATCACGCGCTGATTTTCGTTCAATGCTGTGAGCAATTCTTCCGAATGCTGGTCAAAATAACCAATGTGAACTGTAGTACCAATTTCTGCAATGCCGGAATCTGGCTTAACCCGTCCAGTAATGATATCCATTAAAGTCGATTTACCAGCACCGTTAGCGCCAATAATGCCGATGCGGTCTTCTGGACTAAATTCGTAGGTGAAATTATTAATCAGAGTGCGTCCATTGTATGCCTTAGAAATGTTATCTAATTCAATAACTTTTTTCCCAATGCGACGACCAACTGTCGAAATATCAACTTTACCCTGAACTTGTTTAAATTCAGTATCTCGCAAAGCGTGAGCGCGGTCAATTCTCGCTTTTTGCTTGGTACTTCTGGCTTTCGGCCCTTTTTTGAGCCATTCTAACTCGCGGCGCAACAAGCCTTGGTGTTTACGTTGACTACTTACAGCAGATTCTTCAGCTAAAGCTTTCTTTTCGAGGTAATATGAGTAGTTACCTGTATAGGTGTAAATGTCGCCTCGGTCAATTTCCACGATCCGGTTGGTAACGCGATCTAGAAAATAGCGATCGTGAGTAATTAAAAACAATGCGCCGCGATAGCGATTTAAATAACTTTGTAACCATTCCACAGAAAGAGCATCTAGATGGTTTGTTGGCTCATCCATGAGCAAAGCATCTGGTTCTGATAGCAAAGCTGATGCTAAAGCAATGCGCTTGCGATAGCCTCCAGATAAAGTACTTATCTTGGCATCAAAGTCAGAAATTCCTAATTTTGTCAGGATGATTTTGGCATTAGTTTCTAGTTCCCAAGCACCACTTGTATCCATTCGTTGCATCACCACAGAAAGGCGAGACATCAGTTGACTATCATCTGGATAGTGAACCAATTTATCAGAAAGTTCTTCATACTCGCGTACTAAAGCCATGTGTTCGCCACTGTCGGCGAAAACTTGCTCTAAAACTGTGTGATTTTCATCTAAATCTGGCTGCTGCGGTAAGTAGATGATTTTAGAACCGGAGTTAATTAAAATTTGACCGCTATCAATGGATTCTAACCCGGCGATCATTTTTAATAAGGTTGATTTCCCAGAACCATTAGTACCAATTAATCCAACTTTATCAGTAGCATCAAGGCTAAAGCTCGCATCTTTTAAAATTTCCTTGATACCAAAGTCTTTTTTTACTGATTGTAGTGTAATAATACTCATAAGATTGAAGTCATTAATTATTTTTCATTAGTGAGTAGGTAAGGCAAATACCTTACCTACATTGCGTAATTCTATACAAATAAGTCCAAGGGAAGGTGTCCATACATTTCGTTGATTCCATCTTCGTCATAAGACTGGCAAGATACTAATACACCACGATGATGTCCATCATAGGAATCAAGATAACACAAGCCATTTTTACCATTTAATTTGATATAAACTGGGCCTTCGGGTGTCAGTAAATTATTTGGTGGTTCATAACCCAAAGCCAGAGAATAGGTTTTCATCGCTAATATTCCCTCTTCTGCTGTATCAGCACAAATTCCTAAAATTTGGTAATCAGTAAGCTTGGTGAGCAAAATTAAAGCATTACGAATTACTACTTTTTCTGAGGAGCTGAGGATAGGAGCAATGTCTAGACAATTGAATTTGTTCAGTAATTTTTTCGCTTCTTCAGCGGTGAGATTCTGAGGATTGGGGGTTGACATAAACTTCGACTATTATCTGGTTGGTTTTTCAGGGGTGTTTGAGTTGGGACTAGCCCAACTTATACCATTTTGAATTTTAGATTTGGAATTGGGAATAGTCCAATGTATTGTAAAATTTGTCTGAGATCAGAGCAAATTCCATAATTTTAGACTTTGTTATCTCATGCCCACTTCCCTTTTACGGTTGATTTTGGACATTCCCAAGGTTGAATATAAAGGGTACGCCATTTTTGGAGTCATTACCCATAACCAGGACTTTGGGCATCTGAGCGCCGCCAGTCTTCCAAGCTTCAATTGCTTCTTTTTGCAGAACCAACTGTCCTCCTTGGGCTTTGAGTGTCTCTGCTAATAGCCTTTGAGCTTCTGCCCTACCTTTGGCGCGATTAATGTCTGCTTGTGCTTCTTGTTCAGCTTCACGTGCTACGTAAACGGCTCTTTGCGCTCGTTGTTCAGCAATTTGTTTTTCTTCAACTGCTCTGGCAAATTCTGGTGAGAATGCTAAATCAACTACGCTAGTATCTAACACAATTATCCCATATTTGTCTAAGCGATCGCCTAACGCTTGATCGAAGTCTTCTTTCAATTCACTTCGTTTGGTAATGGCCTCTTCTACTGTTCTTCTAGCTGCGGCAATTTTAAACGCTTCTTGTGTCTGAGGGGCAATGATTTTTGAGACAATATTCTCTAGTGTTCCTTGTTTCCTTCTAACTTCAACTACCTTTATCGGATCGAGGCGAAAGTTAATTGCAAATCTCGCAGATAAATTTTGCAAATCTTTAGTAGAACTCTCCGCTGGCACTTCAAATTTTTGCACTGTTAAATCATACACATCTATCACAGTGATAAAAGGCGGTTTCAAGTGGATACCTTCCAATAAAGCGCCATCTCTCGCTTTACCCAAGATACTGATTACTCCTGCTTGTCCAGGGTTAATAATGATAAAGGAATTTAGCCCAATAATCACTAGTATTGCTAACACAATTCCGAAAACTGTGGTTTGCCAATTACCAAATTGCTGATTTTTCAAATTCCTTTCTCCAATATTTAATTAGTCATTGGTCATTTGTCATTTGTCATTGGTCATTTCTTATTCTCCCCCTGCTCCTCTGCTCCTCTGCTCCCCTGCCCCCCTGCTCCCCTACTCTTGAATAAACTCAGTTACTAGTTTCTCACTAGTCTGTCTGAATCAATCTTCAGACTCAGGACTTAGGACTCAAGACTTTGTTCCGTGGTAATATCAGTGACACGAAATCGCAAAAAGCCGTGGCTACTGCATTAAAATCTCATCGGGCATCAAGAAGGCGTAAACATTCAGCGCATCCTCTCCAGCGTTTGCTTGAGTATGGACACCAGTATCGTAAACAAATTTGGCTGGCGACTACTTATTCTACCCTCAATAAATTTTTCGACTTAGCACCACCCGGCTTAATTGGCGTGGCGGTGGATGTGGTAGTTAAGCAACAGGATTCCATAATTGCACAGTTAGGAGTACGCGATGTCTTTCAACAATTTTTGATTATTTCCTTCCTGACTGTGGTCATTTGGATACTAGAATCGGTTTTTGAGTACGCCTACGCTCGACTTTGGCGGAATTTGGCTCAGAATATTCAGCATGACTTGCGTTTGGATGCCTACAAACATTTGCAAGAGTTGGAATTGGCTTATTTTGAAGAACGCAGCACTGGCGGTTTAATGTCTATCCTCAGTGATGATATTAACCAATTAGAGCGGTTTTTGGATGGGGGCGCAAATGATATTATCCAAGTTTCTGCAACTGTTCTAATTATTGGCGCTGCTTTCTTTATTCTGGCTCCTAGTGTAGCGTGGATGGCTTTGTCTCCGATGCCATTTATCCTCTGGGGTTCTTTTGCCTATCAACGATTACTTGCACCTCGCTACGCTGATGTCCGCGAAAAGGTAGGTTTTCTCAATTCGCGGTTGTCAAACAATATCAGCGGAATTACTACTATTAAAAGCTTCACATCTGAAGCTTATGAAGCCTATCGTTTGGAATTAGATAGTGATGCTTATCGCCACAGTAATTCTAAGGCAATTGCTCTTTCTGCTGCTTTTGTGCCGTTAATTCGGATGCTGATTTTGGTGGGGTTCACGGCATTACTTTTATATGGCGGGATGGCAGCGGTTTCTGGGGCAATGTCTGTAGGGACTTACAGTGTATTAGTGTTTTTAATCCAACGATTGCTGTGGCCTTTAACTAGATTAGGCGAAACTTTTGACCAATATCAAAGGGCAATGGCTTCTACTAATCGAGTCATGAATTTATTGGATACTCCTATCGCTATTCATACAGGTGATGTAGCTTTACCCGTGGATGAAGTGCGCGGTGAAGTGCAATTTAACAATGTTTATTTTGCCTATAAAGATAGATTTCCAGTGATTAAAAATCTGTCTTTGGATATTCCGGCGGGGAAAACCATTGCAATTGTCGGTTCTACCGGTTCTGGTAAAAGCACTTTAGTCAAACTCTTGTTGCGGTTATACGAAGTGCAATCTGGAAGCATTACTGTGGATGGCATTGACTTGCAAACTTTGAATTTGCAAGATTTACGGCGCTGCATCGGTTTGGTGAGTCAAGATGTGTTTCTATTTCATGGCACTGTAGCCGAGAATATTGCTTACGGCAGCTTTGAGACTACAGAACAAGAAATCATCACGGCGGCGAAGATAGCCGAGGCACACGAATTTATTGTTGAATTGCCCGAAGGTTATGAGACAATTGTCGGGGAAAGAGGACAAAAGTTATCTGGTGGACAAAGACAACGGATTGCGATCGCCCGTGCAGTCTTAAAGAATCCGCCCATTCTGATTTTAGACGAAGCGACCTCGGCGGTGGATAATGAAACAGAAGCGGCTATCCAGCGATCGCTAGAACGGATTACAGTAGATAGAACTACAATTGCGATCGCTCATCGTCTTTCCACTATCCGCAATGCCGATTGCATTTATGTCATGGAACATGGGAAATTAGTAGAGTCGGGAACCCATGAGCAATTGCTGGAGAAAGACGGGATTTATTCCGGCCTCTGGCGTGTACAGTCAGGCCTAAGATAACTTTCCCCCTTCTTTGTGTTTTAATTACGAATTACGAATTACGAATTACGAATTATTTATGTTTTTTGGCAATAATCAACCAGAATCAGGTGATAACAAGTGGCGTCGCCAGTTGGATAAGTTTGTCAAAGCAAATCAGCAAGAATTGGCGGCGCTGTTTTGGGGATTGTGGTTAGCAAATGGTGACAGTCAAGGTACTGTTGGTATTGATTTGCAACCAACGCCACATTTTGTTTATTGTCCGAAAGAGCAGATAGAGAATTTAAATATTAGAGTTGAGAATCGGCTTCAGGAAATTTTGGGAATTGTGGAGAATCACAAGCCGGATGTGGAAGTTGTGATGATTGGGATTGGGAAGGGGGAAATTAAGTTAATTCAGTTTGCACCGGAACCAGCACCACCGATTTGTTTTGAGGAAGTTGGGAAGGATGTGGATGGGTTGTTGGATGTGTTGGAAGAGAGGATGAGGGGGGAGATTGTTTTTTAACGCAAAGGGACGCGGAGGGAAGCGCAGAGGTTCGCGGAGGAGGATAATAATTCTGCGCTTGTTGTTTAGTTGATTGCTTTGTGGAAGTCTGGGTAAGTTAGATTTTCGGCACAATGCCAGATGATGTTAAATGCGGCTTCGTAGCGATATGAATTGTTTTTGTCGAACTGTTTACTGAGATTGTCTTTTAGGGTTATGACTACTTGTGGTAGATGTTCGCTTTGGAGTATTTTTGTTAAACTATCAGCTATATCCAAGAGATCAAGATCCTGAGAGATTTGAATGGATCTGATAAAAACAGCGATTAGTTTATTTAGCTTCTCTGTTTCTAATTTTTTACTTAGGTTAAATTGTTGTAAAATACGAGCAGCACTTGTAAAAATTGATTCATCCTTTGTAGTGTTAAATAGTCGAATTAGAGTCTCAAATGCCTGTTGATTATTGGAGTCTATTTTCAGCAAGATAAAGAGCGCACTTAGAGATGTATGCTCATCTTTTAAAGTAACCATTTTCCACATGGCTTTAATTATTTGCTGCTGGTAGTCATTAGTTTGCGCTAGTATGTCGGCCACATCAAAATATACGCATTCTTCCTCAGCAGTTTCAAATATCTTAGATAAGGTACTAAGTGCCATCCTGTTACCTGAATCTAATTCTGCTAGACGTAAAGCAGCTTTCCGACGGAAAAATTCATTTTGAGTTGTTTTAATTCTCTCTGTTAAAATAGTGATTGCAGCTTTGTTACCTGGAGCAATTACCATCAGATATCTAACAGACATATTGAGCAAATATGTATTCTCGGTAGTTTCGAGAATCTGCACTAAAGTATTTAATACTATTGGATTACCTGGATCGATATCCCACAAAGCCTTAGCGGCATCTGAACAAATCACGTCATCTTTGTATTTTTGGATGAAATCAATCAGGGTAGCGATCGCAATTTGATTGCCATAAGCTATGTTTCCTAAAGCTAGAATCGCACCTTGATATATGTCTTCTAAAAGCAACCAGTAATTTGTAATCTCATCAGGCTCCATCTTGATAAATTGGATTAAAGTACTGATTACAGTTTCATTGTTGTAGCCAATTTGCGCCAAGCTACAAATTTCACTCCAAGGGATAATTTTAGCTCGCTTCATTAGCAGTAATAAAGCAGCGATCGCACTTTTATTACCCGGATCGAGTGTTCCTAACTTCTCGGCTGCAACTCGGAGAATCGAACGACTTTCTGTAGTATGAACCAAATGGACAAAAGCAGCAATTACCCGTTTTCTATCAGTTAATTCCAGCGTTTTTCTAGCTGTCTGCACCAATGGTTTTGGTAATATCTGCCAATCTCGCTTATCTTGCCGAAAATAGGCATAACTCCATTTGAGCAGTTGTTCTACAATTGCATCACCCAAACTACATTCTGGGAACTGGGATAAAGCCTCAGCCGCCAAAAAATAGGCGCGATACCGATAAAAATCGCCGCAACCGTCTTCAAAATCTATTAAAGCTTGGATAAAATCTTCTTTTTGCTGCTTATCTACATCCTTTTGGCTGAACCAGTGGAGAATCTCTGCTTTCCATTCCGGCTCAAAGATGCGGTAAGTGCCTTGATTTAAATTGCTGCGATCGTGGTTAAAGAAATACTGCCAATCATGCATTGCCTCCTACCCACTGCGAGATGTGGGACGAAAGGGACTTAAATGAATCTTGCTACATCAGTTGGCTTTCTGTCAAGTCTGGATGCGATGAAAATCTGTAAAGTTTTCCCTCTTATGACTCAAAAAAAGCAGCAGGCGAAATATGAAAAAACTCTGCAAGTTTGCGAATATGGTTAACTGTTAGCTTCCTCTGTCCACTCAAAACTTCAGATACAATAGACTCGGTTTTAAAGATAGGAATTAAGTCTTTCTGTCGCAAACCAAATTCGGCAATCATTGCTTGCAGTAATTCTACGCCATGAATATCAGGCATAGAATGATGTTTTTCTTCATACTCATAAACCAGAGTACCTAAAACATTGAGATAGTCTTGTTCATCTGGTGTTAATTCACCTTTGTCAATCAAAGAATCAATGACTTCTTGCGTAGCCAGAAATTCTTCTTCGGAAGTTACGGGACGAGGAGGAAATGATTTGAGTAATTCAATATACGTTTTAGTAACAGGTGTTCCAGGAGTCATTTTGTCAAATATCTGATTGTTTCAATCCCTAATAGGGATTTTGATTAATTGGAATTCAAACACTTATACTTATATTAGTATCCAGATATCTGAGAGTTTCAATCCCTAATAGAGGATTTTAATTAATTATAATTTAGAAATTATATTCATATTACTATCTATAATATATCTGAGGGCTTCAATGCCTAAAAATGATTTGTAAAATTGTTAGCCCAAAAGAATAGTTAGCATCAAGCGAACCAACAATCATTTTTCCACTCATCTTTGTCATATTCGGCATGTGTCAATATATGGCGAATAAAGACTTTTTGGCATTTGTAATCTACTAAAGTAATAAGTCGATAATTATTACCACTTATGTTAAAAACTGTGAAATTACCGACTTGATCGGCTGAAGGAAAAGTTTGGCGTAACTCTACCAAGTTCTGCCACTCTGCTACAGATGTCAGTTTGTACCATAACCGCAGGCTAGTTTGTGCATTAGAGTGCTTTTCCCAGAACTCAACAAGTCTTGCACGACTGATAATGTGCATAAATTTTTAGTACATAGTATTTTTTCATGTGAGTGTTTCTTGACCGGGTACGAGATTATCTTAGCAAATTGCGAAGTCAGGGTGGGTATTAAAATGCCCACCCTACTTGCCTAAACTAACGCTGGTGTATTTGCACGCTTAACTTGAGGTGTTGCAACCATCCTCATTCCAGCTGGTGCAGCTAAAGTTAACCCACGACGCACAGGACGCACGGGACGTTTATTCACTAGCGAAACTTGGAATTCTGACAAAACAGTTGCCAAGACAATTTTCATTTCATACTGAGCAAATGCCATCCCAATACAGCGACGATTACCGCCACCAAAGGGTAAATATTCATAAGGTGAATATTGTCTTCCTAAAAAGCGTTCTGGTTTGAACTGCTTGGATTGTGGATAAACTTCTTCCCGATGATGCGCTAAATAAATACTGGGGATTATTACCGTTCCCTCTCGCAGTTCGTAGCCCATAATTGTAATTGGAGTCTTCACAATCCGCGGGAAAGCAGTCATGACAATTGGGTAAAGTCGCAATGTCTCTTGGCAAACTGCTGTCAAATAGGGTAATTTACCTACACTACTCAAATCGTGGTTAACTCCAATGGTGTTGAGTTCTTGTAACAACTTCTCACGCACCTCTGGTAAACGATCGATCCAGTAAAAAGCCCACGTCAATGCCGAAGCGGTAGTTTCATGTCCCGCAACTAGCAGCGTCATTAACTCGTCGTGTAATTCTTCATCTGACATCCCTTGACCATCGTCGTAACGAGCCGCCATCATCAAACTTAGGATATCTTGGCGATTTTGCTCAGGTTCAGCCCGACGTTCTCGAAGCAAAGCATAAATCAGGCGATCGATTTTTTGCCGTTGTTGCAGAACCCAACCCCACGGACTCCACGCACCGAAATCTTTTTGCATGAACTGGAAGAAGAAGGCGCTGGACATTACAGGCGAAGTGATGAAGTCTAATAAGTCACTTAGCGATCGCCTCAGTTCCTCAAACAACTCTCCATCATTCAAACCAAATACAACCCGCAGAATAACACGCAAGGTGATTTCTTGCATCGACTCACGGATTTTAAAAGGCTTACCAATTTGCCATTCATTAGTCACCTGTCGGGTTATTTCCCGAATTTCCTCGCCGTAAGCCCTCATTCTTTCGCCATGAAAGGGAGGAGCTAATAGTTGCCGTTGGCGCTGGTGGCGATCGCCATCCGCTAACATAAAGGAGCGATCGCCAAGTAAAAATTTTAGCCCTATGTTTCCCCTGCCAACCTCAAAATGACTGGAATCAGCAGTAAAAATCTGTTCAAGCGCTTGGGGTTGACTAAAATATACTAGATGGTTATCAGAGCGATTACTCCTGATGGTGAAAGTGTCACCGTAGATTTGGGCAAAATCATCCACATATTTCACTGGCTGAGTAATAAACTTAATCATCCTCAGCCAGCGCGGCATTTGAGGCCCATCGGGCAAATTGTAATTAGTTGTCATAGAATTTTGTAGAGTTGATGGCTTCTGAATTTTATTGTTACGACTTTTCATGTTACTTAGGGTTACAGAAAGCGGTATATTCATGATTGAGGACTACAGACTGGGGACTAAGAAGACAAGCTGGACAAGAAAGAGAATAATAACTCCTAACTCCTAACTCCTAACTCCTAACTCCTAACTCCTAACCCAGCACGGGCTAAACGCCCCGCTACCGCTAACAAAAGGCAGCATCGGAAGTAAGCAGTGCCAAAAATCATCGCTATTCTCAACGGTAAAGGAGGAGTCGGTAAAACGACTACCGCAGTCAATCTGGCTGCAAACTTTGCGAAGAAAAAAAAGGTGCTGCTGATTGACGCAGATATTCAAGGTTCTGCCAGTTGGTGGTTTGGGCGCAGTCAGCAGGGTATGGGATTTGATTTATCTCAAGAAACAGATCCCGCACTTTTAAGTGATTTAGCAAAGATAACAGGTTACGATTTAGTAGTGGTGGATACACCTCCCGCCCTGCGCTCTGAAGCATTAGTGGCGGTAGTTGCGATCGCAGATTATCTAGTTTTGCCGACACCCCCATCTGCAATGGATTTAGCAATCCTCGTGGAAACAGTCAAGGAAGCCGTCATCCCCTTGGGAACCCCCCATCGGGTATTGCTCACCAAAGTCGATACCCGCAGTTTGGGGGAAGCACAAGAAGCAAAAAACACTCTGACTCGCTTAGGTATTCCTACTTGTAATACCTTCATCCGTGCCTATAAAGCTCATGAACGAGCAGCACTTGAAGGTGTAGCGATTACTCAATGGCGAGGAGGAAACGCACGGGAGGCGGAATTAGACTACCGCCGTGCAGCTGATGAATTACAGCGTGATTGGAGAAAATAATAATGGCTAGGAAACAAAGTCTCTCTGACTTACTACAAGAAGAGGCGCAAAAATTTACACCCCCAGAAGGTGAATCTGCGATCGAAGTTACAGCAGAAAAAGTTGTCGAAGAACAAGCTGCATCTGATGATGAATCGTTAGGACAACCACTTGAGCCAGCTTCTACTAAGCGCACAAGTCCTACTAAAGCTGATTTAGAAGCAATTGTCAAAGAATTGACAAGTAATCTAGAAACAAGCCACAAAAAAGAAGCATCTCTTGGACAAGAAATTACTGATTTGCAATCAAAATTATCTAAACAAAAAACATTTGTATCAGAACAAAAATCATTACTAGAACAGCTAACCAAAGAACTTGATGAAACCAAAAAAACAGCACTGCAACTTGCAGAAGCCAATTCCCTGCTGATAGAAGAAATTAATTCTTTCAAAAAAGAAGCAGAACAAAAAGCAGTACAAAAAGCAGAAGAGAAATCTAAACTTGTTGTCAAGGAAACTAGCGCGATCAAACCAGTAAAAGACCACTACAATCCACTTAACTACAAAAAATCACATCGGTCATCGGAAACACTAGCTCAAAATCAACCTCAAAATCAACCGAATGAGTATCCCGATAGTTCTAATGAGATGTGGTTACTTGACTAGAATCAGTTAAAGGTTAATGGTACAAATCAAAATCTATGGCACTGCTTCATTTATTCTTCATTCTCGCAGTGCCATTTCTGACGCAATTCATTCTTGTGTTGTTGAAGCTTTAGCATATCCTCAAGATAAGCGTATCCATCGGTTTTTTCCTCTCGAACCCGATGATTTCATCTACCCTTTAGGACGTTCAGAGAAATACATAATCATTGAGATTAGTATGTTTGAGGGACGCACTATTGAAACGAAAAAGAAATTAATTAGGTTGTTGTTTTCTCGCTTATCTGAACAAGTTGCAATTGCACCTATAGATATAGAAATCACGATTATAGAAACCCCAAAACACAACTGGGGTATCCGGGGAACAACAGGAGATGAATTAAACCTAAATTACCAAGTGCGAGTGTAAATCTTTTGAGCTTGTATGGTGTGCATTATAATGCCCATTTTAATCTGATTTACTTGTATAAAATTCTCATGTCTACTTACTAAGTAATAAACTGCTGTATTTTTGCAAAACAGGTTTGCGATCGTAGCTACAGAGTTTCCTAAAATTCTGTGAAAGTAATAACAATTTGAAAAAAGAATGCGAGAATAGACCATTTGTAGAGACGCGATGAATCGCGTCTTGACTTTACCCAATGATGTGTTGCAATCATTAGACCTCTTGCATAAATCAAAAATAAGACCCCACCCCGCCAAAGCTACGCTTTGTCTCCCCTCCCCGCTTGCGGGGAGCAGGGTGGTTTCATACAAAGAAAGAAAAAACTTTGTGCAGTTGATTGGAGAGGG
>NZ_CAWUDN010000127.1:0-19607 GCF_963920915.1 Nostoc sp. PCC 9305 | reverse complement strand
GGTGGGGCATTAGATTCCAAGTTCTCTTCATCTGGTGCAACAGTGAGGTTGCCATTTGTAGTAATTGCCAGTTCTTCAGAAACTGCGATCGCTTTCTCAAACGTAAATAACGTAATTGCAGTTTCTGCTGGGGCATTAGATTCCAAGTTTTCAGAAACAGTATCTAGGCGATCGTCGGGTGAACTCGATCCTAAATTTTTCCTCGGTTCTCTCTCTGCTAACAGCGAGAAGACTTGCACTTGCACGCTGTATTGCCAAGATTTACCGAGCAGATCCGACATCAAATCGCCGGAACAACGCAACTCCCAAACTCCCGGTTGGAAGTAGGTAAAAGGAATTACCGCCATTATGCCTTCTGAATTAGTGCGACGCGATCGCTTGAAAATTCGCCGCGTTGGTTGAACTTCCTCAGTTGAAGAGTGAGTTACCCGCACTTCCACGTCTGTATTAAGAAGGTTAGAACGAGCCAAAACTCTATACTGTCCTTCCAAAATTTCCAAATTTGGCGATTCTAGGATATGCCACGAGCGAGCGCCTTGTTTCTGTATCAGAAATTGCCAGTGTTCCATTGTAAGTGATGCCCAGACCGACGAGCCGCTGAGTAATATTGTGTATTAACTTGCTTGCAAGTTTACCTCAGTATTTTAGAAATGCCTCACTTAAATGGCTATCAAGTTAACTCAATTTTACTTACTTGACTTCTCACCCTTTAACTACTCACCTCAAGGGAATTTCAATAAGTCGCCGTGTTGCTTGTGCGTAAAGCTTTTGTTGTTTTCTGAATATTAAGTTTGACACATCCTAGTGCTAAATTAACAGGGATGCAATGGATACCGTTAGTTGTCTTTGCTCAACTTAGTGCAAAAAATTTTGTATTATTTTTTACTTAAGATTTCCACTTTGCAATAGACACAACGTACAATAAATTTAAATTCACTTGAGAATTGTTATTGAATTGTAATTGCCCACATTTTTGCTACAAAGAGGTAGGATGTGGCTCTTAAGTGTTCTCTGCGATCGCCCAAGTTAGGCGCAAATCACAACACTTAACCATGCAAAACGCATCCAACCTACCTGAAACTGCTCTTTAAAGGGCGACAAAGCGTGTTTACCCTGAGTGAAATGTGGGTTGACAATGAAGATTTACAGGAGGGATTCGATGCTAGTCATTTTAATGGACGAGCAAATCCTTGCCCCTGAGCAAGTTTGCCAGTCTTGTTTACTCGCTGACGGGAGCGGTCAACCCCGTTGGCGTGGGGGTCAACTGCGTTGTGGTCAAGCCATTCGCAAACTTACTCAACAGCAGCCAGACCAGTATGAGTGCATGATGGGCTTTCGCATCGCCCATATAGAATAGTTGAATTTCTCTGCAAGACCTAGCAACTGCGTTATCCTAAGCTCAAGTAACTATTAAAAATTTAACCACAGGAGAACGCATAATGTCTTGGCGCGGGTCTACAACAGTTTCAGATCGGATTTTTGCTTCCTTGCCTTATTTGCTTCCTCTAATTGAGGTTTTTGTATTTGGTAGATATTTGCTCTCAGAGTTTCCACCATTACAACTACTGTTTCTGCCGCTTCTGCCATTGTTGAGAATTTACTACGGCGTGCGTTATGCAGGAATGATTATTTTCTTTGCTTTATTTTTGCTGGTAGTAAGAAACGAAAAAATTAGTCACTTTATTCGTTTCAACACCATGCAAGCAATCCTTTTGGACATTATTATCTTTTTGTTTAGCATCCTAACTGATGTTGTAGGACTAGTTCCCTCTGGTGGTTTTGCCATCCAAACTCTATCCACAACCATTTTTATTGGCATAGTGGGAGCAGTCGCGTATTCAGTCATCCAGTCTGTAAGTGGACGTTATGCAGAAATTCCAGCGATTTCCGATGCAGTGTATATGCAAGTGCGTTAGAAATTAACGGGACGCTACGGTGTTTTCCAGGCGACCGATACCTTCAATTTCTACGCGGACGCGATCGCCTGGATGCAAAGCACTTACACCCTCCGGCGTACCTGTAAGCACTAAATCACCAGGGAGTAGCGTCATCACCTGACTGATATAGGAAACTAAAACATCGGGGGAAAATACCATCCGATCGATACAGGTAGATTGGACTGGATTAGCATCGTCATTTACAAAAGTCTGCAATCTCGCTCCTGGATTTAATTCCCGAACAATCCAAGGCCCCAAAGGACAGAAAGTATCAAAACCTTTAGCTCGCGTCCATTGACCATCCTGTTTTTGTAAATCCCGCGCTGTTACGTCATTGGCAATGGTGTAGCCCCAAATTTTGGTTTGGGCCACCTCTGGCGTACATTCAAAGGCATAATCGCCAATCACTAAAGCTAACTCTCCTTCGTAGTCAACTCTATGTGACTGGGGGGGATACTTAATTTCCCTCTCAGATGGAATGATCGACGTAGGTGGCTTAAGAAAGATTAATGGCTCAGAAGGTACTGGAGTTCCCATTTCGGCTGCATGATCTGCATAATTCTTACCCACCGCCACAATTTTTGAGGGAGCGCAGGGAGCTAGAATTTGGTAATTTTCTGGTGTCAAAGTTAAATCAGTGGGTTGTCCATGTAACCAGGGTGGAGCATCTAGCACCTGCACATTCAGGGATAACTGTAGTAACCCATAGTAAATCTGTCCTTCTGGATTTTGAATTCGCACGTAGCGCTGCGCCATAACCTTGATGAATATCCTTTTTTCTACGATTAGAAGCTGTGAGCAGGTAGCAATCGTCAGTTAGCTGTTTAGCCAACCGATTGAGGCTTGAGCAAAAAAGCGATCGCTACTAAGATGCCTTTAAAGAAAGATACCCCTTAGCGAAGCTGATAGCTCGATCTTGTGAAAGAAATATCGGGGTTGCCTCCCAACCTAGTTTTCATTAGGGACATCCAAAAAATCCAAACTTCGGCGATTTGGCTAATGATTCAAATTGAAAACTGGTAAGATTATAGTTCCTTGTTGCTTCAGATGTTGATTAATACTGGAATTTTAAATAAAAATCAGGTATAAATTAATATCAGCAGCCACTTTTGTCCATGAGGAAACTGAAAAATATGACTACAAATTACGAAACAATGTACATCCTCCGTCCTGACCTCGGAGAGGAACAGGTAGAGCAAGCGGTTACAAAATATCAGAATTTGCTTCGCGATCAAGGCGCTGAGGAGATCCAAATTCAAAATCGTGGTAAGCGCCGTCTGGCTTACGAAATCAAAAAACACCGGGATGGCATCTACATCCAATTAAACTACAGTGCGCCTGCAACTGCGATCGCCCCCTTTGAACGCGCCATGCGTTTGAGTGAAGAAGTGATTCGCTATTTAACAATTAAGCAGGACATTGAAGAAGAGAAACCTCCTAAAGAGGAAAAAGAAAAGCCCACTAAAGTAGCTGCACCTGCACCTGCAACTGCAACAGTTTAGGAAATGGGGAGATGAGGGAAATGAGGGAGATGAGGGAGAAATAATTAATCCCCATTACCCCTTATCCCCAGAGGGGGCCCCACCATCCCCAATTCCCAATCCCCATTCAATAAAATTTTGTCTTTTTCTTTTTTCGTGACTTGTTTGGGAATGCTAAATTAACAAATACTTGCCAAAGGTAGTACTCCCGCAGTTATACCTAAGAGTGGACAAGATTCTGAATGGGAGCTTTAAGCTACTGTGAGCCAATCTGATACACCTAATATTGAAGTTCTCTCGACAGAAGTGTCGCAGCTACGCCAGGAGTTGCAACTTCGCGATCAATTAGTGCAACAACTATCTCAAGAACTCTTCCGGTTGGTAAAGGGTAACACTAGTTTTATGCCTCAGCAGCCGGAATTCGAGCGCGATCTGAGCCAGTTACACGCTTTACAAGAACAACTCCAAGCTGTGGAACAGCAGGTGGCGTTCTACCAAGAGCAAATTACAACTCGTGACTCCGAAATTTACCAATTGCGACAGTCAGTTCAAGAACTTACCGATCGCACTCGGATGTTAGAGCAAGTAGTACAAGAGTTACCTCAAATTTACCGTCGGAAGTTTGAGGAGCGGATGATGCCAGTGAGAGAAAAGGTAGCAATGCTACAACGGGAAAACCGCCAACTGCAAGCAGAACTGCAAAGTGTGAGTTACCGTTTAGCACTCAAAACTCGCAATGCTAGTCACAGCGGTATTGATTTACCAAATTTTCCCCGCCCAGCATCCGAACAAACTAATATTTCGACTCCCCAAAATGCCTAAAATTACCATTATGGTGGAATCTAAGAGGTAAGAAATTGGTGCATCAAAGCATCTTGGAGGCATCCAAGTAGTAGATCGAGGCAAAAATAACTATAGAGTTAGAAATAACGTCAAAGCTCATATTCTAACCTTGCTTACCTCCTGCTTCCTTTCACTAGTTACGCAGTATATAAAACAATTAGCTTAGAGTAATTTGAAAAACCCTGTCTTTAAAAGGCTGGGGAGTATCACAAACAGTTGCATTTGCTTTGACCAATTTTAGTCATTTCTGAACTTTACTGCTTTAGGTAGATGACTTCCAATAAGCAGATTCATCTGTAATTTATACTGCCTAGCTGAAAGCTATGAGTTTCCCTCAACATTCTTTTCTAGACAAGAAAGAAGATCAGCCTGCTAGCACCAGACTGTTATCTTAAGAGAATGTGAAAAAATGCAAATATTGCTTGACTCCGCCATCCTTCTATAGGTAGATTTATTAGTTAGTCTGCTAGCACCAGACTCTTATCTTTGACGGTGGTAAAAATATCTTGGTAAGTGTGAAAAATTTCAAACACTGTATCGAGTTGGGTAAGTTCCAAAATCAACCGTACAGGAGCTTGTACATTGCATAGAACCAAGCGGCAACCACTCTGACGTGCAGCTTTTAAGCCTTTTACTAAAGGAACTAACCCAGAGCTGTCCATGAAGTTAACTTCTGCTAGGTCGATAACCCAGAGTTGATAAGCTTGAGGGACTACTCCAGCCATCTGTTCGCTCAAAGCCTTACCGCCTTCCAAATCTATGCTTCCTTGGGGTTTAAACAAAATCACTTGAAGTTCTTGTGTGAAAGCCATGAATTTAACAGGGTAATTGGAACACTTGACAAAAAATTGAAAAAGACATCAATACTTCTTCTCTTTCAACGGTGAATGACTCTTTTACCCAGATATTTGGGCAATTGCAGTCCTACAATTGAGAGAGATTATTTCAGTATTCATGTCGTATAATTTGTGATAACTTTCATCAATATAGGCATAAGCGCCTAACAATTTCGGTATCAACCGTATCTTTTACAAGATTTTCACAATTTAAACGGATATTTATAAATTTTCTATAAAATTTTTAATCTTTTTTTAATAAATTATGAACATGTGGTAATGATCCCAAAAGTTGTATAGTTAATAGTAAAAAGCTAACAGTTACCATAGACTAAAATATATGGATTATTCAGTATTAAACTAATGACTTAATGACTCTATGTATTAGTTTGATTGACACCCCACCCAAAAACAAGCAAAGATATAGTAAAAGTAAAAATTTGTAAAGACGGCGGTGCGGAATGTCTTTAGAGCTGATTTCACTAGAAAATATCCAGGAAGTTGCTCATAATTACGGGTATTGGGCAATTTTTTTCGGAATTTTGCTAGAAAATTTAGGCATTCCCCTTCCTGGTGAAACCGTGACCCTAGTGGGCGGGTTTTTAGCTGGCAGCGATGAACTAAATTTCTGGCTGGTTCTCGGTGACGCAATCATGGGTGCTGTCATTGGTGGCACTTGTGGCTATTGGATTGGTAGAGTTAGCGGTTGGGCTTTTCTGGTAAAAGTTGGCAGCATATTTCGGATTTCTGAAGTGCGGCTGCTGAGTATTAAAGAGCAATTTAGTCAAAATGCTGCTAAAGGGGTGTTTTTTGGACGTTTTTTGGCATTGTTACGAGTTTTTGCTGCACCACTAGCTGGTATAGCTGAAATGCCCTTTGGAAAATTCTTTTTATACAACTTCTTAGGAGCAGTTGCTTGGGCTAGTTTGATGGTGACATTAGCTTTTTTTGCAGGCAAAATTGTCTCTTTAGAACAATTGGTTGCTTGGGTGGGTCAATTTGCGATCGCAGCGTTACTAATCCTCGCTGCCTTAATTATTGTGCCCCTGTGGCTGGAATCTCGCCAGGTTAAAGGTGCAGCAGAAGAGTAAGTCAAGGATAAACTAAGTGAGGAGTGAGGAGTAAAGTAAAAAGTGAATTTTTTTAACTTTTACTTTTGTATTTTGCTTTTTTAACTCCTAACTCCTAACTCTTAACTTCTAACTCTTAACCCCTAATCTGCTTTGACCAAATGCGAGTCGGTAGTCCCCAAACGTAGATAAACCCTTCAGCGGCTTTGTGGTCAAATTTATCTTCGGCCCCGTAGGTTGCCAAATCGGGAGTGTAGAGGGAATTATCACTCGAACGCCCAACTATCGTAGAGTTGCCCTTGAACAACTTCACTCGTACAGTTCCAGAAACTCGCTCTTGTGTCTTTTGAATAAAGGCATCGAGTGCAACTTTGAGTGGACTGTACCACAAACCGTTGTAAACTATTTGGCTGTAAGTTTCTTCAATCCCACGCTTGTAATGGGTAACATCTGCCGTCAAGGTCAAGCTTTCTAAATCCCTATGTGCCTGAATTAGCACCAACATTGCGGGTGATTCGTAGATTTCCCGCGATTTGATCCCCACCAGACGGTTTTCAATCATATCAATCCGTCCGATACCATGATTTCCTACCACCTGATTGAGGTCTTCAATTAGCTCAACTGGCTTTTTGGCTATACCGTTGAGAGTTATAGGAATACCACCGTGGAAACCAATTTCGATGTACTCTGGCTCGTTGGGAGTGTGAGCGATCGCTTTGGTCATCTCATAAATTTCTTCTGGTGGCTCAAATGAGGGATCTTCGAGTAAACCAGCTTCAATACTACGACCGAGCAAATTCTTATCAATACTATAAGGAGAAGATTTTTTGACTGGTGAGGGGATACCAAACTTCTCACCATAAGCGATCGTTTCCTCACGACTCATGCCCCATTCTCTGGCTGGTGCGAGGATCTTCAGGTTGGGGTTTAAGGCGGTGACAGAGACATCAAAGCGAACCTGATCGTTGCCTTTGCCAGTGCAACCGTGAGCGATCGCATCAGCACCATATTTTTCGGCTGTTTCTACTAATACCTTGGCAATCAGTGGACGAGCAAGAGCGGTTCCTAGAGGATAACGATTTTCATAAAGGGCGTTGGCTTGAATCGCTCCAAAGGCGTAATCTTTAACGAAGCTGTCTTTGACATCCGCCACTAGGGATTCACTTGCACCCGATTTCAGAGCTTTTTCTCTGATTGGCTCTAATTCATCTCCCTGACCTAAATCTGCTGCTAGGGTAATCACCTCTTCCACACCCCACTCCTGCTTGAGGTAGGGGATGCAAACTGAGGTATCCACTCCGCCAGAATATGCCAGGACAACCTTTTTGGCGCGACCCATTAATTTCTCCAGTTAGGACAACAAAGAATGAGTCATTATTATATCTAAACTAATCCATGTATATTTTATTCATGCAACAACCTGTAGGAAGATTTAGGAGTTAAGAGTCAGAATTACAGTTTACTCTTAATCCAGTTCGGTTAAGCTCTAAGCAGTATTGAGTATACCTCTTGCAAAAATGTAAAATTTGCCCACCCTGTGGGATCTTGCTACATCCCCCAACCGCTTTTCCCAAAATTGAGATCGGTGGAGCTAATTTCAAAGTCCCTCTCCCAAGCTTGGGAGAGGAATTTAGGGTGAGGGCTTTTGATTCATGCAAAAAGTCTAGTTAAAGAAAATTTTTCTACAGCTTGCTACGCGTAACATTGACTGTAGAAGAAGGTACGATTATAAATTAATACAGTTCAGAGAAGATCAAAACCCTCATGTAGAGACGCGATAAATCGCTTCTTGAAAGACTAATTATTTACATACACCAATAGCCCTTAGCTGAACCGCATTGGATTATCAATGGCAAAAGGATTAGGGCGAGTTTACCTAAGTAAGCTCACCCTGATTGGTATTTAATATTAACTAAGTTTTTAAATGCTTGTACAGACTAAGGCTAGAGTGTAGAGAAAATCATACTTAGCTAACATTGATATATTTAATGAGATTGTCTTACACTTTGCAACTTTTCGTTCTTGCGCTTGCGTAGAAACATACCACCTACAGCCAGCATACCTAATGTAATACTAGGCTCAGGAACAGACTGAGGGTCAAAACCTGTAAATTTGTCAGTTCCTAGATGGAAAGAATGGTTGTCGCTTTCAAATCCACCACCACCTGTTTGGGTAATGACAATCTTGTTGAAAATATCGTTGCTACTATCTGAGTAGAAGTGAAGGTAGCCATTGCCTTCACCGCCATGCTGTGATGCACGAATTGGAGCAACTGGGTTCACATCCTCAGTTGTAAATGATTTGATTAGATTATCACCATTGTAGAAGGAAAAAACGTTACCAGAACTAATAGCTCCCCAGTCAATACCGAAATAATTGAGGGAACTTGCAAGGTTAATTGTGACATTATCGCCGTTGAAAACTGCCAAATACTTCCCATTATTGACCTCACCATTTGCCCCAGCAGGTGCCCATACATCTGACCTCACACTGCTGCTTCCACTGTTATTCTCAAATGAGTATTTAGCAAAACCAGTGGTTGGTGCTTGACCATCATTGAAGTTAACAGTTGTCGTACCAGGAAGTTGAGTAAACTCAGAAAAAGCACCTTGGTCAGTTTCTCCATTAGGGCCTGCAATGCCAGTGGTTATTTGGAAGGAAATAGCCTGGGCAGAACCTGCATAGATGAATGAGGAGATTGCAGATAAAGATAGAGCAGCGATACAAGCAATTTTTGTAAGTGACATAATTTTGAAATTCTGTATTTTTAATTGTTGAAAAGTTCGTTGTGCGACTTGGATTCATTATGTAGTGTCTTCTAGAAGAAACAATAGGATGAAACTACTGGATTTGTATTTATTGAAAAATTCCTAAATTTAGCCAATAATTTGCCCTGTTTTTGAATATAAATGAGTAGTTTCACTTGCCGGAAAAGTGGATAGGATATCTGTTCTTTATCTGAAGATAAAAAAGTTGTGAAGTTAGCTAGTATATATCAAGAGTTTGTATCTTCAGATGTTGTCCTGATTAAGGATCAATCAAGATAATAAACAAAACTATTTGAAATTCTTTGTTTGCTGATAAATAGAAATAGATTCGTGGTCATTGCTATTGGTTTTGAGATTCTTCCCTCGCTCTATTTACTTTTTCTTTTGTAGTCAACTATGCAACTTGAGTGTTTTGACATAGTTAGTAACATGAATTAAACTAAGCTCTTGCAACCAACAAAAGAATCTCGATCGATGCATCCACCTGAAAAAGCTGTTGTCCCTACTCGCGTTATTGGTTTAATTAGTGGCACATCCGTAGATGGCATAGACGCTGCGTTTGTAGAGATTTCCGGCACAGAATTGGATCTCAAAGTTGAGTTGCTAGCCGGGGCAACATATCCTTATCCAGCCGAACTCAGAGAAAGAATATTAGCAGTTGGTGCAGGCGTTGCCATCTCAATGGCAGAATTAGCGGAAATAGATGATGCGATCGCTCAAGTCTTTGCCCAAGCCGCCCAAAATATTCAAATTGGTCATCAGCCAGCCACTCTCATTGGCTCCCACGGTCAAACAGTTTATCATCGACCACCCAAAGAGGGAGCAGGGGGAACAGGGGAGCAGGGGAGTAGGGGGAGAGAAACGATCGCTACCCACGGGCTAAACCCTAGCTATCCGTTAACAGCACTGGGCAGTCCCTTGGGTTACAGTCTTCAACTAGGGCGAGGTGCATTAATTGCTCATCTTACGAACATTCCGACTGTGAGCAACTTCCGCGTTGCTGATATTGCTATTGGTGGTCATGGTGCACCTCTTGTTCCCAGAGTCGATGCTTATTTACTCAGTCATCCCCAGGAGGGGCGTTGTATTCAAAACATTGGTGGTATTGGCAATGTTGCCTATATTCCGCCTCGGCATGGAGACTGGCTCTCAAAAATTCGTGGTTGGGATACTGGCCCGGGAAATAGTCTGTTGGATCTAGCGGTGGAGCATTTAAGCGGTGGTGCTAAGACTTATGATGAAGATGGCAATTGGGCAGCAAGTGGTACTCCTTGCCATCAATTAGTAGAACAATGGCTCAACCAAGACTACTTTCATCTGCCGCCACCAAAATCCACTGGACGGGAATTATTTGGTGTGACTTACTTGCATCAGTGTTTAAAAGATGCTCAAGCATACCAACTCAATCCTGCTGATGTACTGGCAACTCTCACAGAACTTACAACTGCTTCAATTTTTCATAGTTACCGCACTTTTTTGCCAGAAATGCCACAACAAGTACTATTATGTGGTGGTGGTAGTCGCAATCTTTATTTGAAACAAAGGTTACAGTTGTTGTTGGGATCAATACCAGTCTCGACAACAGATGAAGTCGGCTTGAGTGCAGATTTTAAAGAAGCGATCGCCTTCGCGGTTTTAGCCTACTGGCGACATTTGGGTATTCCTGGCAACCTACCTACTGCCACAGGTGCACCTCAAGAAGTACTTTTGGGAGAAATTCACCAAGTTCAATCCTGAATGCTGAGTCAGGAACAATAAACAAGATAAAAAATTTCTTCATTCTTCACTTGCAACTCAGCACTCGTAACTTAGCACTGCTATAACTATAGTCTTGGCGGCACTCGAGCAAGACAGGGAATAAAAGGTGGCTCATACTTTTTTATTGGAACCAGGACGCTGGGCAATGGAAGGAAATTGGCTGGAACGTAATGGTATGCCAATCAGCGTCAAGGGTATGACCTTGGTCGCTTGGAATCGAGATAACTGGTTTACTATGGCCACAAAACTGATTTTTCCAGGTAGCGATCGCTCTGAAATCTCTCTGCAATATAAAGGACGGTTGCATGATGGAGAGCGTCAGTATACTTTTTTACTACAACATAATATTTTGGGGCAAGTTGAAGGCGAAGGCTGGATTGGTCTGGATACTATCGTGCAGCGTTACTGGGTACTAGGCGATCGTCAGCGTCGTAGTGGCTTTGAAACCCTACACCGGATTTCGCAAGATACATATTACCTCAGTAGTGGTATCTTGGCTGGTCATTTTTTAACTAACACAATGGAAGCTAGCCTAGAGCGTCAGTCAGCTTAAAAGCAGTGCTGCCTCAGCGCTTTGCTGTTCTTCTAAGCCAAAAACCGCCGTTCAAAAACTCTGGCAACGCACTGGTTTACCAATGCCTAATATCTGCTGCCCAATTTTAACCACTCATCGTTTATTCTCACTGACCGACTGAGTTGTATAGTAAAAAAGAAATGATCAAATTATGGTCAGGATTTTAGTATTTTACCTAACCATGTAGTCAGGAGTTCAGTTTCGTGAATCCTAAAGTCTCCGTTATTATCCCTGCTTACAATACTGAAACTTATATTGGGAAGGCAATAGAGTCAGCCTTAGAGCAAACACTCACTGACATTGAAGTTATCATAGTCGATGATGGCTCAAGTGATAAAACTGTAGAAGTCGCTAAAAGTTTCACCGATCAACGTCTCAAAGTGATAGTTAATCAGCAAAATCTTGGAGCGGCTGCTGCACGTAATCGCGCCTTCAGAGCAGCCCAAGGAGAATGGATTGCTGTACTTGATTCAGATGATTGGTATGCTCCCGAAAGATTGGAAAAGCTTGTATCTCTGGCCAATAAAACAAATGCAGACATGATTGCTGATGATGTTTATTTTATCAAAGACGGTACAACATCTCCTTGGAGTACATTGATTCAAGAAAGTGGAGAACGTATAGATAAAATCTTCCAAATTGATATCGTTTATTTTGTAGAAACTGATGTCTTCGGTGAACCAGGATTGCATCTTGGTCTAAGCAAGCCTCTATTCAAACGAGAATTCCTGGTTAAACACGGCATTGAGTACGATGATGAAATTAGGATGGGTCAAGATTTTTGGCTTGATATGAAATGCTTAATTAAAGGAGCTAGGTTTTTTATTGAACCAAAACCCTATTATTTCTACCGTTCACGCCCTGGTTCTCTTGTATATCAAAGCCAATCACCACGTCTCAATCAATCTTGCAAAGCTGCTACCTATTTTATGCAACAAGACATTGTGAAAAAAAATCCTGCTCTAATGCGTGCTCTATCTTATAATCTCTCAGTCTATAAGAAAAATCTAGCTTATCTTCAAGTTGTAGAACCTATAAAACAAGGAAAATGGTTAACAGCATTCACAGAAATTAGGAAATATCCGGGTTTCTTTTATGATTTTATGTCCCGACTTAATAATATTATCGAACGTCGAATTCAATACTATGTGATGAATAATAAATCAAGTTTTGATATATATCCTAACCAACAGAGAAAACGAAAAACTACCACTTAGGATATTACAGTTTTATCAATAAATAATACATACTTACATAGTAAGAACTAGCTTGAAGGTTAAAAAGATTTTTAGGTAATCAGAAAATGTTTTAAAAGTATTGGGCGAATATAATTCTCTATTACACAAACAAAGCCTACCTCCTTGGACTAATGCGAATTTAAAGGTTTGTTAACCGTACAAAGGCAAATGAGGTTTCGTGTAGCTAAACTAGTGCGGTCTTCTCCCAACACAAAGCAACGTCTTGTAGAGAAGAGGAGATGCCAAGAGTGATAGCGCATTAGTCAAAATTGGGCAAACTAAAGCTACACCACAATTTTTGAATGCACTTGTTCTCCCAAACATTTACAACCTGCTTTTGGAGTCGAATTTTCTATGTCAGACCCCAACATTGGTCGCTTACTCAGCAAACGCTACCAACTCCAAGAGTTAATTGGTACTGGAGCAATGGGTCGGGTTTATCGTGCTAAAGATACATTGTTGGGAGGTGTACCTGTTGCGGTTAAGTTTCTGGCTCTATCAATCCAAAATGAAAAGATGCGATTGCAAGACCGCTTTGAGCGAGAAGCAAAAACCTGTGCTTTATTAGGGCAAAAAAGTATCCATATTGTCCGAGTTATGGACTATGGCGTAGATGACAATAACACGCCGTTCTACGTCATGGAATACTTACAAGGACAAAGCCTGAACAATATTATTCGCAAGCAACGATTACCTTTACCAAGATTCCTCAGTATGGCGCGTCAACTCAGCCTGGGGTTACAGTGCGCCCATGATGGCATCCCGGTTGATGGCACTATTTGCCCAATTATCCATCGCGATGTTAAGCCAAGCAATATGCTGGTGATTCAAGATCCCAGTTTTGGAGAATTGGTCAAAGTTCTAGATTTTGGTATTGCTAAGTTATTACAGTCAGATGGCGACCATACAAAATTTTATTTGGGGACATTGGCTTATTCTTCTCCCGAACAGATGGAGGGTAAGGAATTAGATAACCGTGCTGATATTTATAGTTTGGGCGTCATGATGTTTGAGATGCTCACAGGCAAAATGCCACTGGTGGCACCAACTCACTCTTTTGGTGCGTGGTATAAAACACATCACTATCAAAAACCACGTTCTTTTGCTGAGGCTGCGCCTGGATTAGAACTACCAAAAGAAATTGAAAATTTGGTGATGAGTTGTCTAGCTAAAAGAGCAGGCGATCGCCCCCAAAGTATTACTGAAATCCTCAGAGTTTTAGCATCCTTAGAAAAGCCTGAGCATACACGCAAAATTCAGCAAGCCAGCCATTCTCTCGTTCCTACTACTATCGCTAGCACTGAGCTTGAACAAAAGACCAAAGCCGATTTGCGAGTATCCTGGTCAAACGATGAAATCGCTCGTGCCATTTCCTGGCCCAAAAATAAACCAATTGCCGATATTGTGTTTCCCCAGCCCATTCAGACCAATGGAGAGGTTTTACCAGCTTTGTGGGTGATGCTACCGCAAGAGGAAATTCAAAAACGCTTACTCTGTACACGCTATAACCAATTTCTGTTCATCTCTATCCCTCATCCCATGCTGCTATGGATTACTGTCATCTACAATCGCAAGCATGGCGCTAAATGGTTGCCTTATTACCTCGATCTCAAAACCAGCCTTGGTCAAGAAATGGCTCGGTTACTACAGCAAACAGGTTACTACCGCCTCTTATTCTTTGCACGAGAAGCACCAAATAGCTGTACCCACATCTTACTTTCCAGCGTCGCTTCTGCCCAGCGGCAACGACTGCAAGAGTGGGTCGCAATGAGCAATACGTTGATGTCCTCTGCCGACCCGCAAATTAGTAAAAGTTTACTCAAAAACGAGTACGAAAAGATTAAGCCTCAAATCATAACAAAACTGGAAAGTATAGATACAGATTCTCCATACGATCTTTCCAGCTAGGCATAATTTCTTTATGTTACGTATTTTATAGGTGGTCGCTCCCAGAATGTAACGTTTTATAAACAAAAGATATATAAAGATGTAACTTCTAGTTATATGTATAAAGAGTTAAATCACTAGCTGCTAAAGCAGTGGTATCGGAATTATCTCTAAATCTTCCTGGGCAAAGATTCCTGTGGATTGTCAATTTGTGCAGGTGTGATTCCCCCGCTAGACGAAACAACAAGAAGTTTGGCTAAAGCAAACAAGGGATTTCGTCTGCAATGCTAAAGTTAGTCTAGACTCCAGCAGATATGCCGTAGACAATGTTTACTGATTCTTGGTTAATTTCGTGAATTTAACTTTTGCATCATCTTGTGGAATTACTTATCGAAGTTGACGCCCCGACATCCCCAGCTCTTTTCCTCCTTGGAACCAAGCAAGAGAAGGAGGTCGCCCACTGCGACATTAGAACGACTCTATGCCATAGTGGAACCTGAATCTAAGCCCCACTGATGCTTCAGAAGCTCTTGATAAGTTGCCTCGCGCACGACCATTTGCTCATAGAGCTTTACTAAAAAGTCTTTAGCTTGCTCGTGGCTCATATTCTGCACCTGAGTGGAAAATGAGCAGATGCTGAATTGCTGTTCCAAGGATAGTTTCATTGGTTGATTCATAATTACTCCGAAAAAACAACGCGTAAAGGTGATATCGATCACAGAAGTCCAAATGGGATAATGTTTGGACTTGTATCTATCCAACATTTGTTCCTCCGTATTACGAAAGATAACAATTGTTTGACAGATTGCCCACATCCAAAGTGTGGACTTTTTCTGCTTTGATATCTTGCACCTAATCCTACTGATATACCACCCAAGTCAGCTGAACCATATTCCGGAAAATAAGCTCTATTTGATCTTAGATAGGTATAACTACCTCCCTCATTCCTTCCTGCTTTGCACGAATCTCCTTTAAAGAAAATATTTGGTGCTCTATGCAGAACCCGTCTTAGTCTTTGTGTTTAAAAAGCCTAAGATGTTGTCTCCCCAAGCGTGGAAGAAGCTTCGGAGGACGGAAATTTTAAGGAGGTTGGGGAATTAATGGTAATAAGCGTGAATTATAGTCGCTTTACCTTATTACGTGCAAGATGTCAATTTACCAATTTATACAAATTTAGCCTCTTTAGGTGATTTTAGAGGCTAAAAATATTTGTATCAAATTGTAAAAAGGAAAAATGCTCACGCTGAACAAATTACTGAGTATATTTACCAGATTTTTCCTTTGTCCTACCCTGTGGGTACTCCTTCGGAGAACTCGTAGAGTAGCCGCTGGCGCGTCTATGTCCTTAGTTATTTGTTTAAAGTTACTAAGCATCGACAAATGATTAATGACTATTTTCTTCAAGCGAGACGATGACAACTGTGATGTTATCGTGTCCTCCATGCTCTTTGGCAGCCTCAACAAGAGAGATGGCTGCTTTATCAATCCAAGGACTATCTTTGAGGCAGTTAGCAATCTTCTGCTCGACAAGTTCTTCTGTAAGACCATCACTACATAACAGCAAGCGATCGCCAACTTTTACATCTAGTGGTTGCACATCAATTTGATGTAGGTCTTCGCGCCCCAAACAGCGCGATAATACATGGCGAAAAGGATGTAATCGTGCTTCATCTAAGGTGATGTCACCAATTTTGATTGCTCGTGCTACCCAAGTGTGGTCTTCTGTTACCTGTTCTAAGTGCGACTCTCGGAAGCGATACAGCCGCGAATCGCCAACATGAGCGCACCAAGGCGACTCTGGAGAGCGGAAAATCACTGCTACAACTGTTGTCCCCATATCGGCGCGTTCGGGATGATTTTGCTGATCCTGCAAAATCGCTTCATTAGCACTCCACAAAGATTGCTCTAGCAACTCTTGAGAAGACTTAGAAGTTTCCCAATTTGCTACCAAATACGCCTGAATTTCTCCAGTGGCAATTCGACTTGCCTCCTCACCTCCGGCATGACCACCCATACCATCGGCAACAACGAAAAATCGCCCTTCTGGGTCTATATAGTAAGCATCCTGATTATTAGAACGAATAAGTCCCGGATCGCTAAAACCCGTGAAATTAAGTTTCATAATTTTTTTGCAACAATTAATACGTGCGATCGTAACGGTCGAGGCGTAAAAGTAATCGGATCATGATCGCTGAAAGCGCCGCTGCGATTAAACCAGGCAGCAGTGCTAACCATACATAATCCTTAACCACTAAAATAGTAGCTGAAAGCGTGAAACCGCTGATTAACAGAGCATAGCTTATTGAGAGCTGAATACTGCTCTGTCGCCGCAGCAGGCGTTCGGTTTCTATAGACCGAACGCGCAAACGCATATCTCCCTGCTCTAGCTTCTCTAGTGTATCCTCTAATCTACGTGGTAGACCAAAGGCGGTACTACTTACCTGAGCTGCTTGGCGACTTAATTCGTTAAGAAAGCTATTCCCCTCTGAACCATTCATATCGGTCATAAGTTGCATTGCATACGGTTTGGCAACTTCCATAAAGTTAAACTCTGGATCTAAGCCTTTGCCTACCCCTTCTAGGGTAGAAAAGGCTCGCATCACGAAAGTGAAAGTTGCTGGAAATCTAAATGGCTGATTATAAGCTATTTCGTAAAGGTCGTCACTGATTGCCGCGACTGATTGATTTTCAAAGGGCTTATCCATGAAATGATCCAGCATGTACTGGACGGAACGCCGTACTGGGCCCATATCATCAGTTGGGGCGATCGCGCCTAAATCGATCAGAGATTGCACAACGCGATCGCCATCTTTTTGGGCAATACCAAATAGTGTTTGCATCAATCCTTCGCGGATGTTGGACTTAATCTGCCCCATCATGCCGAAATCGTAGAATATCAAAGCACCATTTGCACTAACGGCAATATTGCCTGGGTGAGGATCGGCGTGGAAAAAGCCGTTATTGAGTAATTGTAGTAAGTAGGCTTGAGCGCCTTGACGAGCGATCGCTTTTCGATCCAAACCCGCTGCTTCTAAAGCTTCGTATTGGCTAATTTTAATTCCAGGGAGATATTCCAAAGTCAGCACTCTGGAAGTGGCGTAACGCCAGTATACTCTTGGGACATTTACCCAATCATAGCCGCGAAAGTTACGGCGAAAAGTATCGGCGTTACGACCTTCGTTAAGATAATCAATTTCTTCCCAAAGAATGCGACAACATTCTTCGTAAATACCCAACCAATCTCGTCCCCGTCCCCATTGGGGATGGTTTTGAAAGTAGCGGGTAATTCCTTTGAGAATCTGTAAATCTATTTCAAATAACTTCTTTAGTCCAGGACGTTGCACCTTGACAACAACTGATTCTCCAGTATGTAGTACAGCTTTGTGTACTTGCCCCAAGCTAGCAGCAGCTAAGGGAATAGGTTCAAAATTATGGAAGAGTTCAGGAATTTTCTTGCCTAGTTCTTTCTCAACGATCGCTTCTACTTGCTCATAGCTAAATGCCGGTACTTTGTCTTGTAATTTGGCTAGTTCTTCTACATATTCACCAGGGAATATATCAGCACGGGTAGAAAACAGTTGCCCAACTTTGATGAAGGTTGGCCCTAAATCTAGTAGAGTATTGCGAATCCAGACCGCTTGGGTTTTGCGTCTTGTAGTTTGCTTTGCGTCAGTCACACCACCCGGATAACTCCAAGATTTGTTGTATAGCCAAAGTTTGAACAATAAGGTCAAGACAAAAGACCAAATGTCCACAAAACGCCTTCTGCTAGAGTATTTTTCCCGATTCCAACGGTATGCCTTCTCTGAATAACCTTGTTCCATATACTTTGTTTACCGTTGGTTTGCGACCGAATCACTTGGAAGAAAAGACACTCTGATTCCTAAACTGTTTTTTTCTTAAATGTCCTTTGTCATTTGTCTTACCCTGCGGGTACTCCTTCAGAGAACTCGTAGAGTAGCCGCTGGCGCATCTATGCTATTCGTGCATAATTTTTGACTAATGACAAGTGACTAAAATTATGCAGAAGTTCGGCGATAATGTTGCAATTCTGTTCGTAACAGGGCAATTTCTGCTCTTAATTCGTCAATATCTGCTTGCAAGTCACCGGAATCAGAACTGGCTTGCCCAGTACTTGCAGTAGCTTGACCAACATTAGCTGATTCTGCTGCCCGATTTGCCCGCTCTAGAACTTCTTCTGTAAACTGGCGCAGCTGCTCTCTAGCTTCTGCATCAAATTTGCCCAGATCGCTCAAAGCATCGGTCAAGGCGACTTCTAAACGCTCATTAACTACTTCTGCTACCGCTCTGCCTACGAAAAAGGCTTGCACAAGGGGATTACTCATAAATTTTTGTTACGTTGCACCGCAAGAGAATTATAACTTGCCTGTATGCTTTGCGGCTTCTATTGTTGAGCTAGAAATTTACATGAGGCGATCGCTTTATCGATCGCATTCCAGCAACTCTCGATAATATTGCTCTGGTAGCCGCAAAGCATCTATGCTTTTTTCTTCTCTGTGCCCTCTGCGCCTCTGTGGTTAAAAATCTTTATTAACCGCAGAGGCGCAGAGAACGCAGAGGCAATGTCTTCCACCTAAAAAGGTTGATTAATTGAATCACCCCTGCTAATTTAAGTGTATTTGCGTAATACACAGCCAATTTGGCATATTTTACTTGTTGCCCTTGAACTATGAGCTATCCAGATTTCAGCGAACACGGCTATCAAGTTTTGCGAGAATTAGGACGTAATCGGGAAGGAGGAAGGATTACTTGGCTAGCATCAAAAGTTGATACAGGGGAAGAGGTGGTAATAAAGCAGTTCTGCTTTGCTCAAGCTGGTTCTAGTTGGTCTGGGTTCAGAGCTTGCGAAAAAGAAATTCAATTTTTACAGAAACTTAATTATCCTGGTATTCCCCACTATCTGAGTTCTTTTGAGCGACCTGATGGCTTTTGTCTAGTTCAAGAATATATCAATGCCCGATCTTTAGCAGAAACTCACAGCTTTGCAGGGAGCATCCCAGTTTTTATTTAGCGAGCAAAGATTAATCCATTGAGATAAGCACAACGATGAGCTAAGACTTGAGGAACGTTATCAGATTTCCATTGTGCGCCAGAAATTTTGGTTCGACGGTCAATCTGTTTAACAGTAGACTCAATAGCACAGGACTTACGCAACTGGCACAAATAGCGGGCGGGGCTACACCCCGCCACGCAA
>NZ_CAWUDN010000126.1:0-19937 GCF_963920915.1 Nostoc sp. PCC 9305 | reverse complement strand
AGGGGGATCTTCAACGATTTTGGGTTTTATACAAAGATGTGTGTACACCGTAGCCGCTTGCGGGGAGGGGAGACAAAGCGTAGCTTTGGCAGGGTGGGGTTCTTTCTTATTTTTGATTTATGCAAGAGGTCTATTGTAAGCAAGCAAATAAACATAAATTTCTTTGCGTACCATTGAGGGGATTTTACATCGTAGAATATCCATACCCAAGGTAGTTTTTATATGTCTTAAATCCAGTTCAACATCCCAATATTTACCGTAAAGTCCAACAATTTTGAGAGTAGAATAAATTGATTTATCTAAGAGAGTAGTAATTCAACTAACTCGTTGAGTACGAAAACCAAGAATAACGATGTAGTAGTAAATTTCTCTTACAATTATGGTTTGAGGTAGAGCATCAAATTCATCTTTACTCAATCCTTTTGGACAACTTCTAGGCTTATACCAAGTAACTAATTTGTCGCAATCTCCAACAATTTTACCTTTTCGCATAGTTGTTGTACGAGATTGATGCTTACGAAATACAGCATCGCAATCAAGCTTTTTGATAGTAAACATATCGGAGTAAGCACAAAAACCTCTGTCTCTTATAAGCACATCATTGGTTTTAAGAGAACTGTACAGTTTTCTTGCTAATTTAATATTATGAGTGTTCACAACGTCTATGCATAAAGCAACGACGGCTCCTGTCACCAAACTGAATATCACACCAATTTTTGCAATTGGAAACCCACATCCGGGCTTTTGACTACTTGGCCTTTGGATATTCTTTTTGATTTTCTACGGTGTCCGGCATAGACACTATTGACTCATCTATTACTTTGATATTGCGACCATACTATAAATATTCTTCTGTCACTTTATCTTCTAGATTTTGTACTGAGGAGTTGAACAGTTTTTTTTCTAATAATCTCTCTGGAAGCCTTGCTCTGGCGCAGACAATATCCGCTTGTATCACTTGTTCGCGGAGCGTCTCGAAAAGAAGGAACTTCTACCTCTTCTTCTGCTAAGGTATTTCTTCACAAGATCCTCACATTCTTATTGTAGCTTTCATTGTAACTTTTAAATTGAACTACCTATCTAGGGTTTATCCCGGCTGGCAGGGCTACTCATAGATGACATCTTTGCCAGCGAATATCTCTGAATCAAACTTATAACCGAGGGGATTGATATGGCAGACATTATTGGAGACAACCAGAATAACACTCTAATTGGCACGTTTGAGAATGACGCTATCCTTGGTCAGGGCGGTGATGATAACCTCTTTGGTCGGGGCGGCAATGATGACCTCTTGGGTGGGGCTGGCAATGACTCGCTTAATGGCGAGGACGGCAATGACCTTCTCAATGGTGAGGACGGCGAGAACACCCTGCTTGGTGGGTTAGGCGATGATGTCCTTCTTGGTGGACCTAGCAATGACTTTCTCGATGGCCAAGAGGACGACGATCAACTCCTTGGCAAAGGCGGTGACGACACCCTGCTTGGTGGGTTCGGTAATGATGTTTTCCTTGCTGGATCTGGCAATGACCTTCTCGAAGGTGGGGACGGAGATGACCGACTCGCTGGAGAAGACGGTAAAGATCAACTCTTTGGTGGGGAAGGGTTTGATACGCTCAATGGCGGGGCTGGCGATGACCAGATTGATGGCGAGGATGGCAATGACAACTTGACTGGTGAGGCTGGCGATGACACCCTCCTTGGCGGGGCTGGCCATGACCGACTAGAAGGAGGGGACGGGGATGATAAAATCTTTGGTGGAACTGGCAGTGATACTGCTGACTATTCAAATAGCACTGCCGGCGTAACCGTTAACCTAGCGACTGGAACTGCCAGTGGAGGGGCAGGGAATGATGTCCTGTTTAATATCGAACAAGTCATTGGTTCTGGTTTCAAAGACTTTCTAATTGGCGGGCGCGGTAATGACACCCTCTTTGGTAGAGGTGGCAATGACCTGCTTGATGGTGGGGCTGGCGATGACCTGCTGGATGGCGAGGAAGGCAACGATACTGTCCGTGGTGGGGCTGGCGATGACACCTTGCGTGGTGGGACTGGCAATAACCAACTCTTGGGTGGAATTGGCGTTGATACTGCTGATTATTTCAGTGCCACTGCCGGAGTCACAATTAACCTTGCCACTGGAACCGCTACAGGGCAGGGTAGGAATGATGTCCTGTTGGAGATTGAAAGAATCGTTGGTTCTAGGTTCAATGACACCATCCTTGGCGGAGCTGGCAATGACTTCTTCATCAGTGGTGGGGACGGGAATGACTTTGTCAATGGTGAGGCTGGTAATGACCGCCTCTTTGGCGATAACGGCAATGACACCCTCCTTGGCGGGGCTAACGACGACTTTATCAATGGCGGGTACGGCAATGACTCCCTGCTTGGCGGTAGCGGCATTGACATCCTGCTTGGTGGGGCTGGCAATGACCAACTCTTTGGTGAGGACGGGAGTGACACTCTCATTAGTAGAGAAGGCAATGATACCCTGCTAGGCGGCAGCGGCAATGACATTCTGCTTGGTGGAGACGGGGATGACCAACTCCAAGGTGGAGGCGGGGATGACCAACTCTTTGGTGGGACTGGTATTAATACAGCTGATTATTTAAATGCCACTGCCGGAGTCACTGTTGACCTTAGCACTGGAACTGCTAGTGGGGGAGATGGGAATGATGTCCTGTTCAATATCGAGCAAGTCTTTGGTTCTAGTTTTAACGACTCCCTGATTGGAGGAGGCAGCAGTGATACCCTCTTTGGCAGAGGCGGCAATGACACCTTGCTTGGTGGGGATAGTGATGACTTTCTTGATGGTCAGGAAGGTAATGACCTCATCTTGGGCGAGAATGGGAATGACAGCCTGTTTGGCGGGGCTGGCAATGACCAAATCGAAGGAGGAGAAGGCAATGACACCCTCAGTGGCGGGGTCGGTAATGACACTCTCCTTGGAGGTCCTGGAAATGATGTCCTCATAGGCGTTGATACTAACGGTTCTGATTCTCCTGGATTAGGGGAGGTTGATACCCTAACTGGAGGGCCTGGGGAAGATCGGTTCTTACTTGGAGATGCTACTAATGTCTTTTATGACGATAACAACAGTGGAAATGGTGGTTTGGCAGACTACGCTACCATCAGTGGCTTCAACTCCAACGAAGATACAATCCAGCTCAAAGGAACACTGGCAGACTATCGCTTGCAGACTGTGGGAGCCGATACAAGGGTATTTCTGGACAACTCAGGAGAGCTAGATGAACTCATTGGTGTTGTGCAAGCATCGCCTCTGAAGCTTGATAGTGACGACTTCCTGTTCTACGAGAAAGAAGATGCTGCACAAGGGACAAACAATACACTAGCCACTGCTGAGAAGCTAGGTACTTTAACATCAGGTTCAGAAGTTAATACCTCTGCTCAACTGGCAAGACTTCCAGGGAACAATCCTGATTTCGACTTTTTCACATTTTCTTTAGCTAACCCAGGAACTGTGACTATTAACACGCCGAATTATAGCGGTAACTATCCAGTTCTCGGCCTATTTAATAGTGCCGGAAGCTTACAGAGTTCCAGTACTTCTCAATCAATCACCGCTTCACTAGGGGCAGGTACTTACTCCATTTCAGTAAGTGATTATGATTACTTCCCTCAAAATGGCGGAACTTTCAGTTCTGGCTCTTTTGATCCTGGTTCTTATACGCTAGGAATCACTGTAGCCTAAAGACAAATGGTACTAAGAAAAGCCGAAACAGTCGCCTACGCAGCCAAGCGTCCACTGCTATTAACGAATCAATACTTGTAATGCTTATACAGCATAGTTTACAGCTTTTCTTAGTGCCATTTGCCCTTGTCCCCAAGTCCTCTTTCACATGTCCATTCACTCTAGTCTATGATAATTGCTAAGTGTAAAAACGTAGTATCCTACATATTGGTATCTAAAAATAAATCCAAAATCATGAGGAGAAACCCGATAGCATTACTACTTAGCGGAGTGATTGTCAGCTTTGGACTGTCATCATTGTTAGCTCAAGCACAACAACAGGTTTCTAATGCCCAAGTCGCGGCAATGGTAGAAGCGTTGCGACTAGCTGCACCGCAGACCGGCACCGCAAATGATGGACTTTACAGCCAATGGCAAGTTAAACCAGAAACCTTAAAAGGCTGGTCGAAATATTGTCTCAAAAAAGAACTAACTCCGACGCAGTTTGAAAATAGCCCCGCGAAGGCACGTCAAGTCGTTTCTTGCATCACGCGCCGTGAGTTTAACAAGCAATTTTTCACCAGCAATAATAATGAAACCGCTGCTGTGCGTGGCGTCGGTTGCTGGTGGATGACTGGCAGCTATACAGGCTGCAACAGCGGATTTACTGCTACATATCTTCAAAAAGTTGTGGGTTTTTACCAACAGCAGCGTTCAAAACCAGCAACTACTCCATAGATAAGCTGTTCCACATTTAAATTGCATAATTACGGCGGGCAAGATGCCCACCCCACAAGAGTTATATAAATTTTAGATATGCAAACTAGATGTGGTTTAGCTTATCACCAAATTAATCGCCGCGATGTGGCAATAGAAATATGAGTGAAAAAGAATGTAGAGACGTAGCAGTGCTATGTCTCTACAAGGGTTATGGATAACGCATATTTAAATTTCACCAAATATCTAATGATGAAGCGATCGCAATTAAGTAAAATCAACCCCTATGCGTCTATGTTGACTTTAATACAGAGTTTTAGCTTTAACCCAACCGTATTGAGTTATATCTAAACAAGGGATTGTTTGAACTTTGCCAATGCTGTTAAAATGCATCGATGTCAAAAAAGCAACATTTCTTAAACAAAAAACCCGGTTGGTCTTTGGATGAGCGAGATCCAAAGTTCATAGAATCTCTGATGCCCCTATTTGGGTTTTTGTATCACTACTATTTCCGAGTTCAAACTAGTGGCTGGGAGAATATTCCACCCCAGCAAAAAGTCTTATTTGTTGGTTCGCACAATGGGGGACTCGCAGCCCCAGATATGGCAATGATGATGTACGACTGGTTCCGAAGATTTGGTGTAGAGAAACCCATTTATGGTTTGATGCATCCCAAGGCTTGGCAGGTTAGCACGCCACTAGCGCAACTGGTAGCCAAGGCTGGAGCAATCATCGCCCATCCGAAAATGGCTTACACTGCCTTGCGTTCTGGAGCTAGTGTGTTAGTTTATCCCGGTGGAGCCGAAGATGTCTTCCGACCGCATTATTTACGTAACAAAATCTACCTTGCGGGGCGACAAGGATTTATCAAGTTAGCGTTACGGGAAAATGTGCCGATTGTGCCTGTGATTTCCTGGGGCGCTCACGATACACTTATTGTTATCGCTGACTGCTACAAAGTTGTGCAGCAACTCCACGAGTGGGGGATGCCTTGGCTATTAGGTATCGACCCAGAAGTTTTTCCAATCTATCTCGGACTGCCTTGGGGATTAGCAATTGGGCCATTACCCAATATTCCATTGCCAGTGCCCATGTATACGCGGGTTTGTCCGCCGATTGTATTTGAACGCTACGGCCGTGAAGCAGCTAGCGATCGCTACTATGTCAATGAATGTTATGAATTAGTTGTTAGTCAGATGCAGCAAGAGTTAGATAACTTAATAAAGCTAACTGCTAAGACCAATTCTCTTTAAATAGTTATGAGTTAGAAGTTTTGAATCTTTAACTCCTAACTCCTAACTCCTAACTCCTAACTCCCAACTGTTTTCCTAGCCGCCACTGACTGGCGGAATCAACACAACCTCATCCCCATCTTGTAGTAGGGTATCTGGTTCAACAAATATCAAATTAATCCCAAAACGGGTTATATCGCGCCATTGTGAGAGTTCAGGGTGTTCAGCTATGAGGCGATCGCATACTGCTTTGACTGGCATACTATTAGGAAATTCCAGCACTAGTTCCGAAACCCTAAAGGCTTCTTGATAAGCAGCGAACAATTTTACGGTAACGGTAATTACAGATTTAGACATAGAACATACTTTGGCAGTACGAGCAAGTGTTTTAATAGTTGCCAATAATGTAAACAAATGTTCAACAGAACTTATGTATGTCTTGCTTCCCCGCCCCTTGTGCGTGAAACAAATTTAAGTATACGTGGACATCCTCTAAGCGTACTCCTACGGAGAAGCAAGCTACACGGTAGCATCTCTAAGAGTTGCTATGCCGTTGGCGTACTCTTGCAAGTGTCGCGACAAGCCTCTTGTACCACTTTGTAAAAGCAAGTTACGCATAGCGTCTCCCTTTGTGAAAAGAGAAGGCTTTACGCTGCGCTAGCGTCAATCTAAAATCCCAAATTGTTTAACTATTCAGCATTGAGGATTTTTGGTACTTTGAAAAATTCGCCTTCCTGTTCAGGCGCACTGTTGAGAATACTTTCTCGGTCAGGATAGGGTTGTAATTCATCCTCTCGTGTGATATTGCTGACATCAATTGCACGTGTTGTTGGCAGCACATCACTGACATCAAGTTCATTCAATTGTTCGATATAGTCCAGAATACTTCCCAACTGGGTAGTGAATTGTTTCTCTTCTTCTGGAGTCAATTCTAAACGAGCAAGATTAGCAACTTTGTGAACTTGTTCTTGGTCAATCATAAATAGTCATTTGTCTGTCATTGGTCATTTGTCATTTGTCATTGGTCATTAGTCCTTAGCAAATGACAAAGAACTAATGACTAATGACTAAAAGAATACGTCAATTTGCGATCGCCCAGTAGTTTTCAGCCAGTTTTGAGCTTCGACATAGTTATTGGGGGCCATGCGAATCGCACGAATCCAATAGTCTGCGGCTTGGTCAAAAAGTGCTTCGCCAGCCTCGTTATCTCCAGCTTCTTTTTCTTTTTCGCCTTGATAGTGGTAAATCACAGCGATGTTGTTCAAGGCTTGGGGCATACGTGGGTTTAACTCAATTGCCTGGTGATACAGTTCTAAAGCCTTGCTGTGGTCGCCATTGCTGGCATAGATTAGCCCCATATTGTAGAAAATATAGCCGCGATCGTTGGTATCTTCCTCTAGTGTTAGAGCTTCTTCATAGTATTCCAATGCCTCAGCATATTCCCCTTCCGCTTGGGCCGACATACCATCTCGATAATAAACAAACGCTTCTTTAGCTTTTTTGTTGGTTGGCAGGATCTTCAGAATAATATCCGCCATCACAGTAAAGGATTTGTCAATAAAATTATCGTTTTTTTGTGTTCTTGGCATATTTGTCTCTGGGTATTGGGGACTGGGTATTGGGGACTGGGTATTGGGGACTGGGTATTGAGCAATAATCAATAGTTTTTCTTCCCCTGCTTCCTCATCTCCCCAATCCCCTAGTTCACTCAATAGTTAATTTAACTGATTTGCGGGGGCATTCTTCTCGCTGAGGGGTACGATACATTCTGAACTATTATGTCGAGAGTTGTTTACCAAGGTGCTAACTGGATATGCAGTCATTGCTGGCGCTGGATAGGGACGCAATAGCTGCTGTAGGGTTTGGGCTGTTTGCACTTGAGAATCTAGCCATAAATCGTAATCTTGTGGCTCCAGAATCACTGGCATCCGCTCGTGGATGGGTTGGAGTAATTCGTTAGCTGCCGTTGTCAAAATTGTACAAGAAATTATTTCTTCGTTAGCAGGCGTTCGCCATCTCTCCCACAAACCTGCAAAACCGAAGGGTTGCCCATCTTGAAGACGAAAATAAAATGGCTGTTTCTTACCTTGTTGGCGTTGCCACTCATAAAAGCCATCAGCTAACACTAAACAGCGTCTATGCTTGAAAGCCGAACGAAAAGCGGGTTTTTCGGCAACAGTTTCTGCCCTAGCATTAATCAGCTTTGACCCCATTCCTGCATCTTTCGCCCATGACGGAATTAATCCCCAATGCAACTGCTTAAATTCCCGCTTTTTGCTTTCAGGATTTTGTAACACTGTCGCCACCATTTTCGTAGGCGCAATGTTATATTCGGCTGCCAAATCTGGAACTGACTCGACATGAAAAACTTCAGATAATCCTGCCGCCGAATGGTTTAGAGTAAATCTTCCACACATAGTTTTCTTTTCGACCATTAACTAAATTAAACATCTCAATCTAGAAATAAATAATATTTTTTTTGTTTTCTCGAATAATTTCCTGTAGTACGTTCAGATACTAAATACAAAAAAAATATCCGGTTTTTGGAAAATCTTTTGGTAAAATGTTGTATTTTGAACCTTCACTTCTCAACACATTCATAACTGTATTTTAACATGGAACTACTGCATCTGTACGATTTTTTACCTTCTGGCCATGGTTATAAGATACGTCTTTTATTGACACAACTAGGTATGCCTTTTGAGAGAATAGAGCTTAACATCTTAAAAGGCGAGACTCGAACACCAGAATTTTTAAGTAAAAATCCTAACGGTAAGATACCTGTTCTGGAAATCGAGCCAGGGAAATATTTGGCAGAATCAAATGCCATATTGGTTTATCTGAGTGAAGGTACAGAGTTTTTACCTTATGACCGCTTTTTACGAGCGCAGGTGCTGCAATGGTTATGTTTTGAACAATATAGCCATGAGCCTTTTATTGCTACATCAAGATTTTGGATTTCTATTTTAGGTAAAACTGAAGAATATAGTGAAGCTATTAAACAAAAACGCGAACCAGGCTATGCAGCACTTAGCTTGATGGATAAACATTTAACTTCTCAAGATTTTTTTGTAGGAGAACGTTACACGATTGCTGATATCGCTTTGTTCGCTTACACTCATGTAGCTGATGAAGGTGGGTTTGATTTAACACAATATCCTGCTATCCAAGCTTGGATAGAAAGAGTCAAAAATCAACCAAGGTATATCAGTATTACACAGGCATAAAAATTAGATTTTGCAAGTTTATATCTCTCGTTTCTTGTCTCTAGTAGAAAATGTACTGGGTAGAATGTAGCTCACATTCAGAAGGCAGCAAAGTCTTCACAAAAGATATTATTAAGCAGCAGTTAGGTATTTGTATCAATTTCCATCAGCTTTTGCCGAGAGGAGAAACCTGACTTAATTCTGATATGAGACTTGGGTACATCAAATTTATCTGCTAGTAGTTTAATTAACTCTTCATTAGCCTTACCATCAACTGGGGGCGATTTTAAATAAACAGTCAGACTGCCATCAGGTTGTTCTTCAATTCTTTGCTGTTTTGAATGAGGTTTAACCTTGACTATTTTTTGCATAACCAATTCCGTGTAATTGTCGTAGCCACAACCAACCTAAAACAGAACCCAACACATAATGAGGAAAATCCCACCAAACAAAGGTCGTACCAAGTAACAATTTACCTATCAAGGTGGCACGAATTTGCTCTAATAGTGGCGGATGCCAAAGTTGCAAGAATTCTAGTATACAGGTGATGACAAAAACCCATATAGGAATTTGGATTACCGCTGCTCGACTTCTGAAAAACCAAAATGCGAACAGACACCAAAATATTTCGTAAAATACAGCTGCTCCGTAGTCATTAAACCAGTGATGGGCAGGCCCATTATAATACTTAAACAAAAATCCCATCGGTACAACGATAAGTACAGAAATAAGAATAAATATTGTTTGGTTACGGTATCGAAGCATTTTCTATAGACTTAGAGACTATGCAAGATTTTAGCAACGGAACGACTATAAGTCTCGGTTGGGTACTAGGGAAGACAATATAAGTAAAATTTGGTTAGGGTCTGAATCGCCATTCAAATTTTCAATAGTCCCCAATTTACGCGCTCTGGTTTGGCTTCAGTCCCCTTTCAATCCTACATGGGCTATTGCTCCAAATACAGAGTTGGGATGTATCGATCTATAAGGAAGCAATATATAACTAAATATTCATATTTATCATTCCACAGCATAGATAAATGTTATTTTGTAATTAAATATAATAGTTTTTTAACAAAAAAATGATATTTAAACCTAACTTCATGACAAACACCATCAAGCTAAAAAGCTGACAAAATCAACATTAACCAAACAAATCAATAGATTTTCAAAAATATTTAATTTCAGGTTTACAAACATATATCAATGTATTATAAATCGGATTTATTAAGGATTTTTAAGATTCGATCAAAAAAGTTCGTGTAATCTTATACTTCGTGATAATTAAATAATTACAGCATAGGTTCAAAAAGTTGGGGAAAAACCAAAATATTTGACCTAATTACTTAATAATTTATGTAATAAATTAATGGATTTTCAGAAAATTAATTATCTGATTTTGTAGAGTAAGCGTTTCGCTTTTAACACAAGTCCTGGCTTTTGGGGTCAGCCCACAGTAAGTAGTTGGATATTTTTTCTTGAGAAGTTCCTAACTAAATAGTTAATGTTTTTTAACATGAGATTATGCAAATTACCAGTAATCTACATTGAACTGATAAATAGTTCTTTGATTGATGCTGAACTTGCATATTTAGTGAGAAATTTAGGGAGATAATATGGTTTTCGGTACTACAAATCCTGACACGATAAATGGAAGTTTAGGAAATGACACCATAGTTGGTTGGGCTAGTGGTGGTAACGCCAATAGTGCCTCCGGTAACGATATCTTGAATGGCTTGGCTGGTAATGATTCCCTCGCAGGTGGCACGGCGAACGACAGTCTCAGCGGTGGAGATGGCAATGATACACTTGATGGGGGTTTAGGAAATGACACTTTAAAAGGTGGTGCAGGCAGTGATACCTTTAAAGGCAGTCAGGGTAACGACAACATTGATGGTGGAGATGGCATTGATACCGCAGACTACACTCAACTAGGTCAAACCATTACTTTGTCAGGTGTCGGAACTATTCAAAAAGCTGGAGGATTGGGAAAAGACCTACTCTTTAAAGTAGAAAAGGTTATTGCTAATCCTAAGGTTGCCAACAACACCATAGATGCATCCCAATCTTTGCCTGGGGTATTTATTACCGCTAACCTGCAAACCCAAAGTTTAGTTGCCAATAAGGTTCCTGGTTTGGGAACATTGTCATTTACCGCAGTCAACTTTGATAATATCATCGGCACAAATGCAAATGACATCATTGTTGGCGATAACCAAAATAACCAATTATCCGGTAATAATGGCAATGATACAATTGATGGGGGTTTAGGAAATGACACTTTAAAAGGTGGTGCAGGCAGTGATACCTTTAAAGGCAGTCAGGGTAACGACAACATTGATGGTGGAGATGGCATTGATACCGCAGACTACACTCAACTAGGTCAAACCATTACTTTGTCAGGTGTCGGAACTATTCAAAAAGCTGGAGGATTGGGAAAAGACCTACTCTTTAAAGTAGAAAAGGTTATTGCTAATCCTAAGGTTGCCAACAACACCATAGATGCATCCCAATCTTTGCCTGGGGTATTTATTACCGCTAACCTGCAAACCCAAAGTTTAGTTGCCAATAAGGTTCCTGGTTTGGGAACATTGTCATTTACCGCAGTCAACTTTGATAATGTCATCGGCACAAATGGAAATGACAGCATTACTGGCGACAACCAAAATAACCGATTATCCGGTAATAATGGCAATGACACACTTGACGGCGGTTTAGGTATTGACACTTTGAATGGGGGAGCAGGTGACGATACTTACATTGTTGACACTACTCTTGATACCATTACAGAGGCTGCGAATTCAGGTATAGATAACGTCCGATCTTCTGTAAACTACACATTAGGAGCCAATCTGGAGAACCTGAGGCTGAGGGAAGGTGGCAACATTACCGGGATAGGTAACAGTTTTAACAACTTTCTTTTTGGTAATACTTCTAATAACACTCTAAATGCAAGAGCAGGCGATGATACCCTAGACGGTAATAATGGCGATGATATCCTCAATGGTGAGGACGGCAATGATAGCCTACAAGGCGGGCCCGGCAATGAAATACTCAATGGGGGATCTGGAAATGATATCCTCATCGGTACTTTTCCTGGTAGTCCGTTTCCACCTGGATTAGGGGAAACTGATACCTTAACTGGTGGGGCTGGGCTAGATAGATTTATCCTGGGGGACGCTGAAAATGTTTTCTACGACGATAACAACACTACGAATCCTGGTTTTGGAGACTTGGCTACTATTACTGACTTCGACTCTAGCCAAGACCGAATTGAACTCAACGGATTTTCACAGGATTACCGCTTGCAAGTTGTTGGAAGTAACACACGAATATTCTTAGACAAACCGGGAGCAGAGCAAGATGAGATCATCGGTATTGTGCAGGGGGTAGTAGGTCTCACACTTGATAGTGACAATTTCACTTTTCTATGAGCGGAAAATTTTTTGCCAGACTCAAGCAGTATCGAGCGATGCCTACGGCGGGCTACGCCTACGTAACTCGCTATGATAAACGGGCAACCAACTTTCTAGGTGCAATTTATCTAGCTGCTTCTGTGATTTGGCTCAATTGATGACACGCCCTAGACAAAGGAGTGGGGAGTGGAGAAAAAGTATTTTCCCCACTCCCCAGTACAGACACGATTAATCACGCCTCTCCCACTCCCCATTTTCATAACAATTTATCCAAGGGGTTGATTCTCATCACATTGACGTGAATACTGTAATTCCAACTCGTTTTGCCGTTCTCTACCTCCCCTATACACAACCGGACAAAACTTAGTGTTAGCGCTCATACAATCCATGTGTGGTGTCTTAGCGCATACCACGAGTAGTCCACCCAAAACAAATAACAAACCACAAATTGCAAGCGTATTAACCCAAGAAATTTCCAGCGCTCCGTGAACTACTACCTCTCGCAGCAAAGATACTATTGTTACCTCAACTGCCACTCCTACAGAGATACTATGTTCTTGCAAATAGACCATTAATAGTCGAAATAACTCGACTAAAATCAACACAAATAGTATTTTTGCAGTCACATGTTTATAGTCTAGTGGCTGCGTGAGGGCAATAGCTATCCCCCACAATTGGATTAGCATGACGGCGAACAAACCCAAACATAAAACAATCACAATTAAGTCTTGAAAGGCTTCCATGTTGCGAACAATTGATTGCCGATCAAGCCAGCGATCGCTAAATAAAAATCGACTTTTCTGGCGCTTTTGCATGTACATTTTTCCAATCGGGACAAGTTCAGACAACACCAGCGAGTCAACCCAATAGTTTTATGTTATGCAATATTAAGTTTTTCTGCCTCAGCGAGGTTGGTAATTTAAATTTTGTGCTTGTTGTAACAATTGCTCGGCATTTTTCGCCCACTGGGGATTTTTTTGAGCATTGTATAAATCTCTAGCAAATTGCAATACTTGTACTGCATCGCCATATTGCTGTAACTGCATAAAAACTAACCCAGCACCATAATAAGCATTGGGATAGTTAGAGTTAGCTTCGGCTGATTTTCTAAAAGCCTCTAATGCTTCTTGTAATTTACTTTGTTGAAAAAAAATTGAGCCGAGATTGTAGTAAGCTTCTGGATACTTGGGATTAATTTTTAATGCCTGATAAAATGCACTTCTTGCCTGATCGAGTTTACCTTTTTGAAGATAGCACATCCCTATATGGTAAGGAGGTTCTGGTGCATTTTTGCTATATTCTACGGCTTTTTTAAAAGATGCGATCGCTTGTTCGCAATCTTGTTGCTGTTCTCGTACTAATCCCAAGTTATAGTGGGCAAATCCGAGTTTAGGATCGAGTTCTAAGGCGCGTTGCAAATAATCGTTAGCTAACTTTAAATTATTCCCTTCTAACAAAGCTCCGCCTAAATTAGCAAAAGCTGGAGCAAATTTCGGATCGGCTTGCGTTGCTCGATAAAATGCATCCGCAGAGGGTTGTAATTGTCCCGTTTGTCGGTATGCTAGCCCCAGATTATAGTACGCTGGTGCCAATGCCGAATCTAATTTAGCTGCTTGTTTAAAGGCAGCGATCGCATCTTGTACCCTTCCCGCCTGAATTGCTTGTAAGCCTTGGTTTAACCAGTCTACAGCAGTTTTAGGATTAGACTGTGCTAGCTTTGAGGCGACAGGAGGAGATAGAGCAAGAGAGGGAGAGGAAATACTCATAATCAGCATCAAACTTACTAACCCTGCTATGCGATATTTAAAGAATGATAATCTCATTGATTTTCTGACTCGCAACACTTCAGTTAAATTTACTTGATAAAAAGTTTTTTACAAAAGTTTTTGATTCGGGATAAAAATTTGCGATCCTTAACTTTTCTTAAGCTAAATCTTACGACAGGCTACAATTTTTTTAACTTTCGATTAAAGGGAGGATAATAACGAATTAAAGAAGGGGTAATTTTGACTCCAGAGAACCATTTTTTTATCCCTTGATATATACAGAATCATGCGGTTATGAATGAATTACCGCAAGGGAGGTTTTTATGAACGAAAAAGTAAAATCGGGTTCGCGGAACGTTGCAATTGTCGGGCCTTATTTAAGTGGAAAAACCACTTTACTAGAAAGCTTGTTATTTGTCACAGGGGCAATTTCCCGCAAAGGCAATATTAAGGACAGCAATACAGTGGGAGATAGTGCAGCCGAGTCGCGCGATCGCCACATGAGTGTAGAAGTCAGCGCCGCTAGCACTGAGTATAACGGCATTCGCTTCACATTTATTGACTGTCCGGGAAGCGTAGAATTTGCCCAAGAAACGTACAATGCTTTAATCGGAGTCGATGCAGCAATTGTAGTTTGCGAACCCATCCGCGAACGAGTCCTCACTTTAGCCCCTCTATTTAAATTCCTAGACGATTGGGAAATTCCCCACCTCGTTTTCGTCAACAAAATGGATCGGGCAAATATTCACGTACTAGAAACGTTACACGCCCTGAAAGCAGTATCTAGCCGTCCCCTGGTAGCGCATCAATATCCCATTATGAACGGGGAACAACTCACCGGCTTTATTGATATGGTGAGCGAACAGGCATATCAATATCATCCAGGCGCACCTGCCGATCCCATTCCTTTCCCCGAAAGTTTAAAAGAAGAAGAACATACAGCACGGGCAGAAATGCTCGAAGCCTTAGCAAATTTTGATGACCATTTACTCGAAGAACTTTTAGAAGACATCGAACCATCCCAAGAAGAAATCCTCAAAGATTTAAAAATGGAATTAGGGGCAGATTTGGTAGTGCCCGTTTTCTTTGGTGTGGCAGAACAAGATTATGGTGTTAGACCTTTATTAGAAGCCTTGTTACGAGAAGCGCCCGAACCAGAAACCACAGCAGAACGTCGTTTAACAAACATCAAAGGTGATAAACCTCTAGCACAGGTATTAAAAACTTTCTACACTCCCCAAGGTGGCAAACTTTCTCTGGTACGTGTTTGGCGGGGCAAATTAACTGATGGCATTATCCTCAATGGCATCCGCACTGGTGGAATTTACCGTCTCATGGGGCAACAACAGCAGTTCGTTAATGAAGTTGGTGCTGGTGAAATTGTCGCATTGAGCCGTTTAGAAGGCATTAAGACAGGCGATACACTCTCCACAGAACAGCAATCGGCGATGGAATTACCTAAAGCTGTACAGTTGGAACCTGTGTATGCCCTCGCCATCACACCAGAAAAGCGCAACGATGAAGTTAAACTCAGCAGTGCCATTACCAAGTTGTTAGAAGAAGACTCTTCACTGGCTTGGGAACAACACGGCGACACCCACGAAGTTATCTTGTGGGGTCAAGGCGAGATTCATTTGCAAGTAACTCTAGATAGACTGCGCCGCAAATATAACTTGCCAATGACAACCCACTTGCCGCAAGTGCCTTACAAAGAAACCATCCGTAAAACGGTGGCTTCAGTTCATGGGCGCTACAAACATCAAAGCGGTGGTCACGGACAGTTTGGTGATGTTTTTCTCGAAATCAAGCCTTTACCACGCGGTACAGGTTTCAACTTTAATGAAACTATTGTCGGCGGCGTGGTTCCGAAACAGTACATTCCCGGCGTAGAAATGGGCGTGCGGGAATTTTTGACACACGGGCCTTTGGGCTTCCCAATAGTGGATTTAGCGGTAACTCTGACTAATGGTTCGTATCACAACGTTGACAGTTCCGAACAAGCCTTTAAACAAGCTGCCCGATTGGCAATGCAAACAGGGATATCCCAAGCGGAACCTACCTTGTTAGAACCAATTCTGCGGGTAGATGTTACCACACCGAGCGAATTTACCTCCAAAGTGCTGCAACTGTTGAGTGGTAGACGGGGGCAAATTTTAGGCTATGAGGGGAAAAACGATTGGCAAGGCTGGGATAATGTTTCTGCATACTTGCCACAAGCAGAGATGCAGAATTTTATTGTAGAGCTGCGATCGCTCACCTTGGGCGTTGGTTCCTTCCACTGGGAATATGACCATCTCCAGGAAGTGCCGGAAAAACTCGCCGAACGTGTCATTCACAGCAATGGCAATGGTGGTAACGGTAACGGTAACGGCAAGTAATTTTGGATTTGTCTGAAATCAAAGCCCTGCACTTTTAAATGCAGGGCTTTTTGTTAATGAATATTTAATACATTTTGCACATGCTGTTGAAATGCTAATCCTTCTTTACCCCAACGGGTTTGGAATTTTTGTAGATTTTCCAATTTTATTGCTTTTCCAAATGGAGGAAAATAAATGGAACAATTAAATACTTTTTTGTTTTCTGGAGGATTCTCCCAATTATCCGTCATCCAAATCACTTGGACAAGGCGATAAATATTAAATTCATTTCCAGCATTTTTATCAGGATAAAGTTGCTTATTCAGCATTTTAACAATGTGCGTTACTTTGCTACGTTGTCTTAAAATAATCAGTTCACCTTCTTGTGGGGTCTGGGCATTTTTTTCGTCTCTACATTTTAAATTTCTCCAATGTAAGGCGAAAATTTTTAGTTCTGGATATATAGAAACGATGTTTTTATAAGCCCAATCTTCACCATTTAAAGGTTTTACATTTTTAGTCCAAATTAATCCATTTAAATCCATAACTATTTTACAATCTTGTTTTAAAAGAGAAGCTACAGTAATAGTTTTCCCGAAAATATTGCTAAAATAACAAAATTTTGTTTTTGTAAATATCACCAAGGCTGAGATTCCCGACTTCTTTTACAAGTCGGGAATCTTTTTCAATCTATAAAAGGATTCGTAAACCGCACGCCCTCAACCATTGCACCTGATGCAAAATCCTCAGTGTAAACTTCTTCAATTTGGTTAAGTCGCGCCGTTGCCCAAATTTGCGCGTCCCAAAACCCAAAGTGATGAGTTTCCACACCGCGAATTGCTTCTAAGGAAATGAGCCGTGTAATATCAACGACATGGCAAGCAGCTAAATAGTTACGCATTCGCATCAGCGCTTCAGCCGGAGTTAACAACAATCGCCGAGTCCGGGTTGTGGCCATAAAAAACTCTCCCAACACCTGGGTACTAATTACTGCCTTGCCAGAACGAATCAATTGGTCAGTAAGTGCGATTGCGCGTTCCTGTTTTGCGGTATCTAGTGGATCGTAGATGTAAACGAGAATGTTGGTATCAAGTAGAATCCTACCGTTCATAGAGGTCTTCACGCTGCCAGTCCCGACCTCCAAGTTGAGCAGGTCGAGTTTTGATTTGATCGATAAATTCTCTTTCGGCTTCCCACATTGCAAGATTGGTTTGGGGTGCAGTTATTTCACCAAGATGAAGGTCAATAGCTTGGCGAATAATCTCTGCTTCACTTACACCCGCTTGTTGAGCGATCGCTTTTAGCAGATATTCTTGATGCGGTTCAATATAAATCTGCTTACGAATTTTACTCGACACAATTTAAATTGTATATAATGTATACATTGCATTATACATTACTTTTTAGTAAGGTGCGTAGGCATCGCTCCAAGGCTGAGATTGCTGACTTCTAATAAAAGTTGGGAATCTTTTTTAATCTGTAAAAGGATTCGTAAATCTCTAACTTGTCTGAAATGATATGAGTTTCATAAAAGCATTTGGGAATTATGTGATTAAGTACATTCGTCTTAACTACACACAAAAAACTCATGGGTTTTCTAGTCTCTCTTGTAACTAGCCTAATTGCAATTCTCGTTTATCTCAATACAGATAGGATATCTAGTGAAAGGTCACGTTTAGCAATACGTGGAATTATGATATTAATTGGCAGTATTGTAGTACTAAATTCTTTTTCTAGACTTTTGGTGATTGTCCCGCCTGGTAATGTCGGTGTCGTCAATCTCTTTGGTGAGGTTTCCGAAACTACTCTTAATCCTGGTGTCCACTTGCTTAACCCCTTTAGCAAGGTGCTGAATTTTTCTACTCGAATTAAGGATATAAAAGAAAATGTAGATGCAACATCCCAAGAAGGTTTGAGCCTAAATCTTGATGTCAGCCTTCAGTACAAGCTCGATCCGCAAAAGGCAGCTACAGTCTATAAAACAATTGGAACTGATGAAACACAACTGGTGATTTCCAGATTCCGCTCTACCGTCCGCGCCATCACGGCAAATTACCCAGCCAATGCTATTTACTCTACCAAACGCCAAGAAATCGCCCAAAAAATTGACCAACAACTCACCCAAGAGATACCGGCTTTGGGTTTCATCGTTGAGGAAGCTCTTTTAAGAAACATCAAAATGCCTGATACTCTACAAGCTGCAATTCAAAACAAACTCAAGACAGAGCAAGAAAATCAGCAGATGAAATTTGTTTTAGAGAAAGAGCGTCAAGAGGCAGAACGAAAGCTGATTGAAGCGCGAGGTATAGCTGATTCCCAAAAAATTCTCTCTGGTGGGCTTACTAACCAAGTGCTACAATTACGAGCAATTGAAGCCACAGAAAAGCTAGCTAAATCTAATAATTCTAAGCTGGTAATTATTGGTTCTGAAAAAGGCGCAGTGCCTATTATGATCCAGCCATAAACAGGAACCTCAAAGCCATAAAATTTTCTGATCAAGTCAATGGCTTGAGAGAATTTCAATTGTATGGAGTATACATTATTTGCTACGTTTACTCTTGGCGTTGGTTTTTTCCACTGAGAATATGACAATCTCCAGGAAGTGCCGGAAAAGCTGGCTGAATGTGTCATTCAAAATAATAATACCAATTTAGTAAAATCCTTCTTCTAAAATTATTAAAGTTAGTTAAGCTTACGAACTACGAATTAATAATGCAATTTGATACCCAACTGCTACCACGTATTAATGCCACAGCTAAAAGAGAAAATGGTAAACAATATTATGTAGATACCAAGGGAAATCGCTTTCCCAGTGTTACTACAATACTTAATGCCACTAAATCACAAGCAGACAGAGACAGATTATTAAACTGGAAAGCGCGTGTTGGTACAGAAGAAGCTACCCGCATTACTACAAGCGCTAGTCGTCGGGGAACCCAAACACACAAACAAATTGAGCGCTACCTCCTTGGCCAAAACCCTGTTTGTCCCGAAGCAAGTCGCCCTTATTGGGAGAGTATCAAGCCAGTTTTACAAGAAATCGACACAGTTAGACTGGTGGAAGGCTCAGTTTTCCATCATAATTTGAGTTATTCTGGCAAAGTTGATTGTATTGCCAGCTATCAAGGTATTCCCTGTATTTGCGAGTGGAAAACAGCAGACAAACCCAAAGGTTCAATTGAGCATTTATATGAACATCCACTACAACTTACGGCATACATAGGAGCAGCTAACGAATATTATCAAGATTATGGCATTCAGCTAAAGCACGCTCTGTTAGTAATAGCGATTCCAGAAATGCCAGCTGAGGTATTTTGGTTTGAATCAGCAGTTATTCAAGATTACTGGGAACAGTGGGAAAAAAGAGTTGCTGAATATTGGGAACGCAGAAGCGTTTGGGGTTAGCCAGTGGAATTGTACAATTACCGAAATTGGAACCCCGCTTCCATTCCTCTCCCCGAAAGGTCGAGAGACTTTGATTCTTGCTCCCCTTCCCTTATAGGCTATCCATTACCCGCATCTTTCTTAACATTGTTGTAAGGCAGACTGTGAGGG
>NZ_CAWUDN010000125.1:0-21129 GCF_963920915.1 Nostoc sp. PCC 9305 | reverse complement strand
AGGGGGATCTACGACGATTTTGGTTTTCTAGAAAGATGTGTGTACACCGTAGCCCTTGCAGGGAAGGGGCTGGGGGTTAGGTCTGTAACTCAACTGCAAACCGCGTAGGCGTAGCCCGCACTTCTCTACGTTCGCGCAGCGTGTCGCAGACAGACGCTCCGCGTAGCCTGCTTCCCCGGAGGGGTACGGCAAGCTCAGTGACCACCGCAGGCATCGCACAAGTTAAATGTACATGGGCTGATCATTTTAGCAAATCTAGTGGCTCACAAAAATTGTTTACGCCTTGCTTGAGGACATATAGCAAAACTGGCGTTGCCAAAATCTTAGGAAATGTTGGCGTTGTTTTTAGATGTTCCATCATCTTCACAAGAGAAGTATTAAGCAAATCTTCTCGATATTCTTGTTCGCAAATGACCACACGCCATTTTCTAGCCAAGGCATCTAACCACTCAGAATTTGCTCTTTCTGGTTGTTGTCCTGCTCGGATAGCTAGCGTCATCGCTGCATCTTCCAAATCTCCATCACAGTCTTCAATTAAATCCAGCGCTTCCATATCGCTAGGATCGTCTGCCAATTGAGAGCGAAACTGTGCAATTTCTTGAGATGTTACTTTAGTCATGAGTCTTTGACAAGGCAAGCGATACCTAGGGTGGTAAACTACGAACACTCAGTTATGTTAGTCCAAATTTGACTATAACGCTTCTCTGCTAAGTCCAATACAGACTTTACAAAAATAACTCCTTCCCTACTACCTCTCTCCAACCCTCTTTTCAGAGGAACCGAAAAACTTTTGTTACTGGAAGAAGGGGAGTAAAATTCTCGGACTAGGTATAGTAGACCCTCAATACGGTTTGGTTAAGGTTTTTTGATGAAAATTTTAGATCGCAAAGATTCGATAAATCGCTGTCAAGGCAAAAGACCGATTATTGTAGAGACGGCGATTCATCGCGTCTCTTGCCTTAACCGAACAGTATTGAGTAGACCCTTATCCTTTAGCGATCGCTAAAGAATTTCTCAAAAAACACACCAATTCAACTAATAATTGCAACACATCCTTGGATAAAGACGCGATTCATCGCGTCTCTACAAATGATCTATTTGTCTTTTTTCAAATTGGTATCACAATTTACAATACTAACTTTTGGACTAAAAAGCCTCATCTTTGCAGTAAATACACTGAATAAATGAGGCTTTTAGCTAGCTTTTATCAGAAACGCTACTGGATTGTGTAATGCTCCGATAAACACAGCAGCAGTCAAAAGTAGTGATTCAGTTGAGTTTCAGCTAATTAGCGGAATGCTCTGAGAGTAACAGACCGTTGTAACTGAGCTAAAGCGCGGTTGTAATCCAAAATTGCTGTGACTCGATTACCTTCAGCTTGGGTGAGGTCATTTTCAGAGTTAATCACATCAGTTTGAGTACCTACACCAGCTTGGAATCGCAAACGCGCTAAACGTAGAGCTTCCCTGGCTTGTTCTAAAGCGGTATTAGCGGTTTGAACATTCTCCAAACTAGATTGCTGGGTAGAATAGGCTTGTTCTACCTGAAAGCGAATTTGGTTGCGCTGTTCGGCAAATTGAGTTTCTGCGATCGCAATATTAGTTTTGGACTGAGCTGCTCGTGCTCTTGCGGCTCCCCCATCAAACAAATTTAGGGTTGCCCTAACTCCGAATGAATAACCATCAGTAACACTGACATTATCATCGAACTGATCGAGCAGGTCATAGCTGGCGACCAAACTAACTTGAGGCCCCAGTTCCGCAAGAGCTTGCCTACGCTGTTGCTCGCTAATATTACGTTGTGCTAACTGCTGTTGCAATTCTGGACGATTTTGATAAGCCAACACAATACTTTGTTCTAGGGTTGGGTTCCAAAGACCAGCTAATTGTACAGGGTCAGCGGCACTGATATTTATGGCTTGCGGCAAACTGATCCGAGTTGCTAATTGACGACGGGAAATTGTCTGCTGGGATCTAGCATTTGTTAAATTTTGTTGGGCATTTGCTAAATTCACCTGCGATCGCAACACATCGAACCGCGTACCAACCCCAGCTCGCTCTAAAGCTTCTGCATCACGTAAACTAGCTTCCGAGTTCAACACAGCCGATTGGGCAATCCGTACTTGTTCATCCGCTTGTTGCAAATTGTAGTAGTCTGTAGCAACATTCAAACGGATGGTCTCAGACTGAGTTTCTACAGCCAACTCGTTGAAACGTACTTGTTCTTCAGCCGCTTTGATGCTAGATTGCACTCTCCCAGAAGTGTAGATATTATACGACAGCTGTGCTTGACCAGAAAAAGATGTACTGGGTTGATCTTGGTTAGACAGTGAGCCATTTCGCCCGTTTAATTCGTCCTGAAGCTGACTGCTAGAAGATTGACTACGAGTCAGATCCGTGCTAACTCCCAGAGTGGGCAATAAAGCCGCTTGTGCCTCGCGTAGAGCCGCTTTATTGCGTTCTAGCTCCAATAAGGACACCTGTAGATCGTGATTGTTACGCCGTGCTAACTCCAGAGCCTGTGCCAAAGTAATTGGTTGATTTGCCTGAAGTCTCACTTCCTCCGCTTTAGTGGGAAATTGTAGGGGATTTGAGTTAGGAATCAGGTTCTCTGGAATTTGCACTGCCCCTGACGGTACTGGAGTTACCGTTGTTGGCACAGTGGCAGGTTGCACCGAACCCCCTGGTGCAGGAGTTACAGTTCCTGGCGGAATTAGAGTTGGCGTCGAACCCTCTGGTGTAGGAGTTACAGTTCCTGGCGCAGTGATTGGCGTCGAATCTGTCGGAATCGTGGTATTACTCTGAGCCAAGCGCCCAATAGCGTTTTGTCGTAAGCAGGTGCTTGAGGTTAGTAGCACAGCCAAGGAGTCAGTTTTACTTTTGCTCAACTCCTGTGGACACCTCTGCGCTGACAACAGTTTTGCTGCTCCGGCACCTGTGGCTGAAGTTTGTAAAAATGTTTGCAACGGAGTAACAGTATTTATCTTTTGAACCACTGGCTGCTGTGCAGAAGACAGGGACAAAATTTCTTTTTGGACAGAAAGGGGTTTTGAAGTGTAGTTGGGAACTAATATCTTCTTTAATTTCTGCCCATAAGCGCTTGAATTACTCTGTTTTTGGTTCTTTTGAGCTTGGGAAGAATTAGAGGTAGTTGTGAAACTGAAAAATCTACCTTTATCTTTCTTAAGTAGTTGTTTTATTGGCACAACAGTCTTTTCAGCCGTAAATACTGGAATACTGTTATTACTTAAAGGTTTCACACTAAGTTTAGTAAAACCCAAAGCAGGTACTAGGGTTGGAACACTAACATTTGCACTGTTAGGCAGTTGCCTATTCATGGTATCCACAACCAAGCCTTGACCATAAGTAGAAGTCAAAACACTAGGAGAAGACGCCAGTTGTATCCCAGTTAGTTTCGCAGTACCAGCCCAAGCAGGCCCAGTTGTTAAGACCGCTGCCGTTACACCAGGTAAGAAGCTATAAAATAATTGCTGTCCTTTCACCGCATCCCTCACACGAAAATCAATCTAGCGGCAGAAAACCTTTCTTCACCACAGAATATAGCACGATACTAAACTTAGGAAAGAATATACTACGATACTAAATTTAGGGTTCGGAACTCTGTTTGTCTTCAAAACGTCTAACAATGCGAGAAAGTTCCGCCTTTTCATCGATACTAACGCGAGTAGGAGCACCGCTGATAATCCGTTCGTAGTTTCGGAAAGAATCTTTAATTTCGGGCCCGTCAGCAGTAATATTATACTCACGAATTCCTTTATCATGCCAAGACCCGCGCATTTTGAATACGTTAATTGCCCGCGACATTTCTCCGCGAATTTCTACGTATTGTAACATCAGAATTGTATCGGTAATCGTGGAAATATGAGAGTCAGTAATCGAATGCGCTCCTAAAAATTGGTCGGTTGTGTTAGTAAAGAAACCAGTAATTTCTTCTTGTTTAGCATAACCTGTCACACCAATTACAAACTGCCGAAATGCATTATTCGTAACTCCTCTAGCTAGTGCTGATAGAGAATCAATAGCAATCCGAGCGGGTTTGAAAATAGCAATTTCTGATTTAATAATTTGTAAGTGGTCTTCTAAACCAGTTGATTCAGGATAGGTACAGATGATTTTGAGTAAACCTTGATCTTCTAATTCTTCAAAATCAATTCCCCAAGAGGAAGCATTACGAGATAATTGGGCGCGTGATTCTTCATAAGCAAATAATATTGCTTGTTCTCCATTCAGGCAGCCATCTTGAATAAATTTGCTTACTAACAGGGTTTTACCAGTACCCGTGGCTCCTGTTGCTAAAATAATTGAATCTTTAAAGAAACCCCCACCGCACATTTCATCTAAAGTTTTGACACCAGAAGATACCCTGACATTAGAAGAACGTTGAGTCAAGCGCATTGCTCCGAGTGGGAAGATGTTAACTCCTTCATTAGTAATCGTGAAGGGATACTCGCCTTTCATGTGAGTTGTACCGCGCAATTTGAGAATTTCAATTGTGCGGCGGCGGCGTTCTCCTTCTAAAACGTTGCGAACAATTACTACATTATCGGAAACAAATTCTTCCACTCCGAAAGAGGCAACAGGCCCATATTCTTCACTACGTTCAGTGGTAATTACTGTGGTGACACTCAGTAGTTTGAGACGTGCTACCAGCCGAAAAATTTCGCGTCGCACTACTCCCATCGCTTCATACTGCTGAAATACTGCTGTTATTGAGTCGATAGAAACTCGTTTAGCTTTGTATTTGCGGATGGCATATTGCAAGCGCTCAATGAGTGCAGAAAGGTCAAAATTTCCCACAATATCTTGACCTTCTGGATCGGGAGATGCATCAAGAATAAACAACTTGCCTTCTTCGATTAAGCGGGGCAAGTTCCAACCAAAAATATTGGCATTTTTAATAATATCACTCGGTGATTCCTCAAAGGTTACAAATACTCCTGGTTCATCAAAGTAGGTGATACCGTTATAGAGAAATTGAAGAGAAAATAAGGTTTTACCTGTGCCGGATGTACCACTAATCAAGGTGGTTCTACCAATTGGTAAACCACCATGACTAATATCGTCAAACCCTTCGATCATCGTCCGAATTTTTTCTACACCCCTAATTATTGGTGGTTGTTTTGGTTCTACTTGCTCGTTTTCGCTCATTGCTTGATAACAAAAGGATATTAAAACCTGATTTTTTATGACTAAAGTTTGGACTCAATTTTCTATGATGAAAAATTTACTCTTCAAAGTCTTCTTCACTCAGTTCTTCATAGAGCAAATCCAATCCAATCAACACTCTTTCTCTATCTGAAAGATCCCCAATAATTTTGCGAACGGGTGGAGGCAAAATTTTAGATAATGTTGGTGTTGCCAATATTTTATCTTCTTCCGCCAGTTGCGGGCTTTTCAGTACATCGATCACTTTTAAAGCATAGACACCTTCAAACTCCTGTTCTAAAATCTCTTTAAGTGTTTTTAATGCCCGGACTGAATTCGGGGTGTTGCCGGCGACGTAAAGCTTGAGAACGTAGGTTTTTCTGGCTTTAATCATATAGTTAATAACTAGTTATGAGCATAAGAATAATAAGAGGCGTTCGCCCTTGGCGTTGGCGCAGCTATCGCGCATTGGGAGTAACTAACAGCAGTAGCTTGTTCTAATTTGAATATACAGCGATAAACTTAATTTATTTAGAAATCGAACTCCTATAGACTTCGCACAGGTGAGCCAAGATATCGATCAACGTTAGGCGGTAATCAAGTAACGTTTCATTGCTCCTACCTTCTAATTTTAGCTGGTTAGAAAATTCTTCAATTATCTCCATGTGAATTTCAATTATTTGGGGCACAGGAATATTAGCATAAAATATAGTATTGATAAATTTATCAATTTTATCTTTGAGTGTTTTGTCTGTAGTAAAATAATCTATAAGAATCAGGCTATAATCTATTTTAAGCTGTCTTAATAATCCTTCTCTTTCAGCCGGAGTCATCTCCTGAAAATGCTGCTGGCTTTTTTGCATCTGACTGGCAAATACATAAACGTACTTGCTAGTGTATGCCTTACTTGGATTTAGTGGCGGCCGATTTGGTAAATAGTTAATTTTTCCAGAGGTTGTTGCAGCAACAGGTAAGTAGTAAAATTGGGCAATAATTGCGTCCATCAATTGCCCCACCCACGTACTCAAACCTTTTAGGTTGGCTAAGTCAACTGGATTATTTAAGCATTTGTTAACATGAGATTGCAGAATTAATATCGGTAATAACATCTATTCTTGAATATATCTCCTCGATCGCCCTGACCAATAAACGCGGGCTGATAAGTTTGGCTAACGCTTGTAGGGAATACTGGGTGTGCAGTCAACTGGTGATTTAACCCCAAAATAACGCTCTATGCGAGCAGATAGTGCTACGCACTGAACAATCTAGTGCAGCAACTAACTGGTAGAACTTAGTAGGTCTTTGATGATGAGGTATCCGTCGGCATAGCAAGACACAGTAGTTAACTCATGATTTACATATCTATGTATATAAATAGATAGATTTTTTTATTTTGCTCCTTGATAAGATACTTAAACGAACTTAAAGGATTGTCGCATTCCAAATCATTATAATTCCTCAAGGTTCTAAAGCGAATCTTTGGGGCCATAATTGTTTTAGCCGTCGCTATCGATGAGGAGTTTAAATACCAGTAAGACACTGGAGAGGCTAGTTGCTAGAAATCAGAAACGTCGCCTCTTGGAAAAATGCACTCGTTTGCTATTCCCGTGTCCGTTAGGGAAAATCCCGTTGTTTTAATGGCGTTGAAATAACCAGAGTTGCTTATATGAGTCTTCTTAAAGGATATGACTTCAGGCGAAAAGACCATCAACTGGCAGATGGAAATGCCGGAGGGTTCCACAGGAAGAATGACCCCCAAATCCCTATGTTAATGCTAGATTACCCGCTTTATGACTTTCAGGCAACCGTACCTAGCTGCCTCCAAACAAGTTCTCTGGCAGTGGTGTTGGAGATTTTTGAGCAAGAGCAGTGCGATCGCCTGGTAGTAGTAAATCAACAGCAATGTCCCATTGGATTGCTGTATTCTGCCCGTTTAATCCCAAAATTATTAGCACAAAGTGACGATAAAAATCTAAATTTACAACAATCGCTCTCTACCTGGGGTCAAGGTCTAATTGAGCCAATACAGACAATATCAGCTTCTGAGCGTGTAGAGCGATTAAGCTTGCGCTGGTGCGATTCACAAGTCGAAAAACCCCAAAACTTAGATTGGGCGCTGATTGACTCTGAGGGTCGATATTTGGGGCTGCTGGATAGTTCGCGCCTGTTGCGATCGCTAGCTCAAGAACGTATGGCTGGCTTACAAAGGTCTAACGAGCATCGTCATGAGTATGATGGTAGGCCAAATGAACCCAAGTCGTTAGGACATCAGCCATTAGTACACTTGCTAGAAAGACTGCCTTGGCCTTTAATGTTGCAAACGGGTACTGGCGAGGTGGTAGCGCGAAATCCCGCTTGGTGGCAGCAACTAGGAACCTTAAAAGATCCAGAAGGAGTTAGGCAACAGGTGGAGGCAATACTTGTCCCGAACCGCTCCGAAATAGCAGAATATCTCACTCAACCAGCAATCAAGGTTCATCCCAATGGTAGGGAGAATGAGCATAGTAGTGAAGAAGAATTGATTCAGCAAGAAGCATCAGGTGATGCTGCATACAGCCGATGCTATTTAGATAGTCAAGTGGGTACTTGTACCTGCGTTGTCGAAGTGCAAAATGGTCAAGAGCGAATCTGGCAGTTTGCCAAAATTCCCTTAGATAGTCCTGAATTTAAAGTGATGAGTGCCCAAGAGGAAATTGCACTCAGCACTGATTTGTGGTTGGTTTTAGCTACTGATGTCACAGAACAGCAGCAGCTTTGTAAAGAACTAGCAGCGAAGAATGCCGATTTAATTCAACTAAATCGGTTAAAAGACGAGTTTTTAGCCTGTATTAGTCATGAACTCAAAACTCCCCTAACTGCCGTTTTGGGATTATCGCGCTTGCTCGTGGATCAGCAGTTGGGAGAACTTAACGAGCGTCAAGCCCGTTATGCGGGACTGATTCATCAAAGCGGACGCCACCTAATGAGTGTTGTCAATGACATTTTAGATTTGACCCGGATGGAGACGGGACAAATGGATTTGACCCTGACTCCGGTGAAAATTCAGGCTGTGTGCGATCGCGCCCTCTCGGAAGCCAAAGCTATCCACACTCAAACCACCAAAACGACATCTGCCCCACCACCTGCAAATGCACGTTCATCTGCTCCCCAATTCTGTCTTTCCATTGAACTAGGTTTAGATCAGATGGTGGCAGACGAATTGCGCTTACGCCAGATGTTAGTACACCTACTTTCCAACGCCTTTAAATTCACCGAAATATCTGGCGAAATTGGGCTGCGGGTAAGTCGTTGGGAAGGATGGATTGCCTTTACAGTTTGGGATACAGGCATTGGCATTCCCGAACACCAGCAACACTTAATCTTTCAAAAATTCCAACAACTAGAAAATCCCCTCACCCGCCAATTTGAAGGCACTGGTTTGGGGCTAGTATTAACTCGCGCCTTGGCCCGCCTCCACGGAGGAGATGTCAGCTTCTTATCGCGTGAAGGTAAAGGTAGCCAGTTTACCCTACTTCTGCCGCCCAGTCCCCCGAAAACAGGCTTTTCGGAACCAGATATGGGAATCAGAGAAGACGAGGAGACACGATATCAACCGACACGGGAAAACCTTACCGCTACTCGTCAGCAAGTTAGTACGCCCACACAGCATCATCTTGCGAGTTCGCAAAGGTTGGTCTTGGTAGTCGAGGCAGTAGCTCGATATATTGAAGACTTGACCGAACAACTCAAAGGTTTAGGATATCGGGTAGTGATTGCGCGATCGGGCACAGAAGCAGTCGAAAAAGCGCGGCGCTTGCAACCAATAGCGATATTTTTAAATCCTTTGCTACCCCTGCTATCAGGTTGGGATGTACTGACTTTACTAAAATCTGACACCGCAACCCGTCATATATCTGTAATTGTCACCGCGACGGGAGCCGAAAAGGAGCAAGCATTTGCTAACCGAGCCGATGGTTTCTTAAGTTTGCCAGTAGAGCATCAGGTCTTAGCACCGGTTCTCGAAAAATTATGTACTGCACAAGTAATACCGCAGATAGGGTTAAATAATAGTGCAATTATCCCAACTAAAACCCCACTGCGAATTCTCAGGTTAGTGAATCCCCAGTTAGAATCGGTCAATCCCCACCCCTCACTTCGAGAACATCGAGTCATTGAAGTAGATGACCTAGATCAGGCAGAACTTTTGGCGCGGGTATGGCAGTTTGATGTGATTTTGTTAGATGTCGAAAGTACCACCGCCCAAATTTATTTGCAACAACTAATTGGACATCCACGTTTAGCAGCTATACCACTGGTTACTTGCGATGTTGCAACTACTTTAATCGCTTCTAAAATACCAGGGCTATCTGTATTTCCTTACTTAACACCATTTGCGAAAGATAACAGCAGTCGCACCGAGAAAACAGATGCTTTATTATCAGTACTAGAAATTGCTTCTGGCATTTGCTGCCCTCCCAACATCTTGGTAGTTGATTTAACAATGCTGCGGGATTTCCCCCAGGTAAGACGTAAGCCAGCTAAGGGTTATCGGACAGAAAAAAATTGCTCAATTAGTAGTGAAACTGCTGAACGCGGATCTGAATGGTTCCAAGCTTTAATTCAATACCTGCAAACAGCAGGATTCAAAGCGGCGATGAGTCCTTGTTGGGCAGAAGTGTTGCAACAGATTCGCCACGAAAGCGTTGACTTATTGCTAATTTGCTTAGGAGAAACCTCTATCCACAAAGATGTACTCAAAGCACTGAAAACGTTAGGAGATTCGCCTTTAAAGTTGCCACCAATTTTGGTACTAAATCAGCGATTAAATAGCTCACAAACCAGTTTCCAGGATGGGGTAGCTTATAAGCAAATTGACAAGCAGAAGAAGAATGGTGTGGAATCAATAGAAACTGTTGTTGGTGCGATCGCTACCCAAATCTTACCGCGATCGATATCAATGGAAGACCTATTAAGCCAGATCAATCAAGCTTTAGCTGTCAATGGTTACAATAGCAAATGTTAATGGGGTCATTAGTCATTGGTCATTAGTTATTCTCAAAGGACTAATGACTAATGACAAATCATGATATGTCGATTTTTTGATTTTTCATTTTCTTAAAAGGAACTCGAACCAAGTTATAAGCACCCTTGGTTGATAAATTCTTGTAATCATCTGGCTGTAAGTCCATTTGTAAAAACTTTTTCTGTTCGGCCAACAGCAGCACTGAGGAAGGTTTTAGTCCTTTAGCAGCCTGGTTTTTAATATGCTCTACAGCCTCTTTAGGAAATTTTAAATAATTTACGTGGATGTGGCTGTAGAATACCACACTAGGCTTTTTGAAGCCAAGCATGATCAATTCTTCGTTTGGTTGTTTTGCTTCTAAAATGACCGCAGACAATTCCCTTAAGGGTAATTGACGTTCTCGATCGATAAAGAACGAAGCAGGCGTTAAGACAAAAATTACAAACGCCACAAACCCGATTAAATTAATACTGATAATGTAGTTCCAGCGGCGACTCAATAATAAACCCGCAACCAAAACAGCAGAAACTAGCCAAATTATACCTGCGATTACTGGTAAACCAGATTGTTCAATTAGTTCGTGGAAGTTACTGATCGCTGGATCGGTACCTAATATGTGGGTGATGTTGAGCAGTGCTGTTGCCAGAACTGATAAAAATACTACATTCACCCAACCACTTATTCGCAGCAAAGAGGCGGAGATGGATTGAGTGGGAGAGGGGGAAACAGGAAGTGTTGGCCGTGTCTTTGTATCTGAAAAAACGTCGCTCCACAACAAGGCTACCAGGATTGCTGCTGCTGGCATTAAAGGTAATACGTAGCTAGGGAGTTTAGTAACGGCAATGCTAAAAAAGGCAAAGATGCTAGCAAACCAGAACCAGGCAAATAAACCAAATTGCTGAAAACGTTCAAGCGATCGCCAATGCGATCGCTGCCAAAATTTTAGTCTGATTATAGAAGCTGGTAAATACACTGAGTATGGTGCAAAACCCAACAGCACGACTAAAAAGTAAAAATACCAAGGTGCTGAGTGACCATTAACTACTTCTGTAAAGCGTTCCAGGTTGTGATAACCAAAAAAGGAGTTAATGTAATTCCAGCCATTGCGCCAAATTACTAAAGCATACCAGGGCACTGACAAAGCGACAATTATCAATATACCTACGAGAAGGTGCATTTCCCGCAACACCTCTCGCACTTTACCCACGTAAAGCAAAAAGGCGGTAACAATTAGCCCCGGCAAAACAATTCCCACTGGCCCTTTTGTCAAAATTGCGCCAGCAATCAGCACATAAAAAGCTAAGTACCACTTATTAGGGAATAGGGCATGGGGCATCCCTTCTCTGCGAGACGCTACGCGAACGGCTTCTCCTAACGGAGACGCTGCGCGAACGCTCAGGGCAAGTGGAGATTGGGCAGAAGAGTGCAGAGGAGAAGAATTTTCCCCCTCCTTCCCTGCATACCCTAGAAAGAAACATAACAAAGCCGATGCCATACATCCGGTGAGCAGCATATCAGAGACACCCGTTCTCGCCCAAATAATAGTTTCGGGATTGAGTGCCATGAGCGCGGCTGCGATAAAAGATGTTAAGTAGCGACGATTAGGACGTGAAACTTGCTCTAATTCGTCTTGTTTAGCCAAATACCACTGGATGGTGTAAAAACCTAAACAAACTAAGCCGAATGCTGCGATCGCAGAAGGAAGGCGTACTGCCCATTCATTCACGCCAATCAGATGATATGCGATCGCCTGACACCAGTAAATTAAAGCAGGTTTATCGAAACGAGTGTCACCATTGAAAAATGGGGTAATCCAATCACCTGTAACGAACATCTGGCGGGAAGCTTCGGCAAAGAGCGGCTCTGTCTCATCAATTAAGCCAATGTTGCCCAAATTCCACCCAAAAGCCACCCAGCCAACCACCATCAACCACAAAATCGACACAGTTAGACTCAGGGCTGGATTTTTTGCTATTTTGTTGAACCACCGATCAACAGTGTGCTTAACACTCAATTTCATGCTCATTTAGTCAATAGTCAACAATCACTAATCAATAGTCGTTGGTTATCTATCTTTTGTTCTTCGGGATTTTTAATTCAACAATTTTCCTCTATCCATTACTTAACACTTTACCAACTGTAGGGTAAGGATGTAAAAATAAAGGCTTGAGCATATTTATTAGACATCTTGTAAAAGTTACTTTTGCAGGAGGTTGGGCTGCATGTTAAAGGGTAAGAGAAAATTCCATATTTTTACCCTTTCCCCCGCCCCTTTTTCCCACAATGCCAAGAAATCTATTGACTCAGCACAAGTTGCCATTCTCTGTTTTGGGAATTCCACTTCGGTAATTGAGTTTCGCCAATAATATAAGGGCCCCAGTAACGACGGGAACCATCTTGTGCAAAAGCAACTAAAACATCTCCCTTCTCCAGCTTTAAATTATTCTGAGGTAGAGATAAAACCAGTCCCTTCTCACTACCTTCTTCGGGAGCAAAATCCCAATGTGCCGGTACATCGTAGTGAGTTTGTTTTTTACTAGCTCCTTTTGCTACTGACTGTCGTGCCAGTAGAACCAGCCGCACAGGCTGATTTGTTTGATTGCTCATTCGCAAAGTACCTCCATCTTTGGCAATGCTTGTTGATTTATCACGCTCTGCCAAGACAGGATAAGTATTCTGTTTAGTGCTATGTTCTACTTGATTGGTTGGGGTAGGTGCTGGAGTAGATAGACTAGCGGAAATACCTTTTTCAGGTACAACCGAAGTTGTATGCCACTCTTGAGTTTCTGTTGGCAGTTGTGAAGATGTATCTGGGTTTGTATCTGGGTTAGCGGACTCAAAGGACACGCTCAGTCCAAAGCATCCCACCAGAGCAACAAGCAGTCCCAAGCACAAAGCTGTAATACCGACGTTACGATACACTGAAGATTTCATATTGATAGTTATTAGAAATAAATATTTTGTCTAGGCTTGACCAAATAGTAGCCTATTATCCCAAAAGGCAATCACACAAAATAGCCGAATATAGACTTTCCTAAAATTAGAAATACGAATGTATGATAAATATCATTTTGATTAGAAAACATTTGAAGGATATAATCTCTTTGATGTTTGAAAAACAAGAGGTACAGACATCCATTACTTTGGTTTTTGACCGTAAGTATGGATAAAAACAAGATAATTTGATACCTATTCAGCCAATTCATTTGTATAAAAAAATAAAAGTTTCCTGAAACCGTTAGCAGCCTCAACAAGGCGTCCTTTGCTAAACGTCAGATAAATCTAAGTGGTGTATTTTATCTTCTGCTATTAAAAGCACCTTAAGAGCATATTTGGAAAGTACCTGGCGATCTAGCCAGTGCTTAGAGATCCTCCTTCCTAAATCTACACAAGTCCCTTCTCTTGTTGGGAGACGCTACGAGTAGCTTGCTTCCATACATGAATACAAGTCAGCAAAGCCGCTTAACGAACTAGCTTCCTTAAAAAAGGAGAATTTTGAATCATTTTCCCATTTTTTAAGGTTTGAATGTGGGGATCAAACTAAATATTTATTGTTTCCAAACATCCTCTAAGAAACTGTAGTTCTCTGAAGATGATAGAATGGTCAAATTTGAATAAACACTGCAATTCCAGTAGATATCTACAATAGTAACAAACAAGCTGATGCTAAAACCAATATCCTTCTTACATTAATATAGATATATTTCAAGATATCTTGACTTTTCCCAGAAGTCCCTTTGATGCAAAACACTCGTCTCAATAACTTGTTCGATGCCATTGCTACACGCTTTGGGCAATGGTTTTTAAATCCTTGGCGACGGCTATCGTTGCTGATAATTAGTTTTTTGTTCGGTTTTTTTCTGGGAAACGCAGTTTCCACTACAGCTGGACAACGGGCAGAGTTAGACATTGTAGCAGCTGGTTTTTTAGTACTGTTAACAGAAATTACCAGCCGGATATTTTATAGTCGCAGCTTTTTGGAAAGGCGATCGCTCTTGGTAGACTCACTAAATCTCCTCAAAGTTGGTTTCATCTACAGCCTGTTTCTCGAAGCTTTTAAGCTGGGATCGTAGTCAGATGGAGAATTTATGAATTTGTGGCTGAGTGTTTTAGCAAGCAATGGGGTGGGGGAAACTTGGAAGCAGGAAGCAAGAGAAGCAGCGCTGGCAGATCGGTTAAAGGCAAAAGCTTTTGGCATCGTACCGGAAAATGTTGATGAAATGATCGAAAGGCGATCGCATTTACTAAAATCTGTCTTTCCAGCTTTTAGCGAATTCTGCCAAGCGACTCTCCAAGTACAACCCCAGGAAATGTTACAGGTATTGTGGGACTTGTGGCTGCCTTTGGGGATCAAACTAGCATCCCAGCGCCAACAGTTGGGACGCCCCCTGATTCAAGGAATATTGGGAGGACAAGGCACTGGTAAAACCACAATGTCCAAAATTCTCATTTTGATTCTCGATCATTTGGGATACAGGACTGTGAGTTTATCTTTGGATGACTTATATAAAACTTACAGCGATCGCTTGCTTTTGACACAGCAAGATCCCCGCTTAATTTGGCGCGGCCCACCAGGAACTCACGATGTAAACTTAGGCTTAAATGTACTAGATCAAATCCGTGAGTTGCAAAGCCCGGTGATGCTTCCCCGCTTTGATAAATCTGCTTATGGAGGTGCTGGCGATCGCACTAATCCAGAAATGGTGACGGATGTAGATATTGTACTATTTGAAGGTTGGTTTGTGGGTGTGCGACCAATCGATCCTGATTTATTTGATACTGCACCGCCGCCAATTGTCACAGACGAAGATAGAGCATTTGCTCGTGAGATGAATCTTCGCCTCCACGATTATTTACCACTGTGGGAGCGATTAGACAGTTTAATTGTGCTGTATCCCACCGATTACCGCTGTTCTTTGGAGTGGCGCAAACAGGCAGAACAGCAGATGATTGCTGCGGGGAAATCGGGAATGAGTGATGCAGAGATAGAGCAATTTGTCAATTATTTTTGGCGATCGCTTCACCCGGAATTATTTATCACGCCGTTGGTAAGAGATGCGACAGCGGTTGACATGGTGATTGAGATTCATCCCGATCGTAGCTTTGGTCAAGTGTATTGCGATGCCTACGGCGGTAAACTACGCACTTAGGGCGTTAGTTCTCAAGCAAATCAGCTAAAAACACTATAATTTACTTAAAGCATGATTTATCCCTTGCTTCCCATTCATCCCAAGCTAGTCTCATACTAATTCGTAATTCGTAATTAGATAGCACCATTATGTAATTCGTATCTCCCGCCTTCGGGCCGCCAAGCTGCAAAATCTTCAAAGCTTACTAGTTTGGGTATGGCTTGAGTCATAAATTTTTACCTTGGCTTGTATGTTGCCTTAATCATCAATACTTTTAAAGCTGACAAATTGCTTTTAAAACTTGTAGCAACTGACTTGAACGCTCTCTTTCCATTAAATTTAATTCTGGCAACAGATAATAAATAGGGGGATTTCCTTGTTGAATGTAGACAAACTGATAACTTCTACCGTTAGTCGCTAATCCCCAAACTGATTTTTGATTATCTAAATTTTTATAAGCATAAGTAAGTAGCTGAGACAAACCTGTTGATATATCAACTTGACAGTTTTTAGATTCAATTAACAGTACCCAAAAATATGTTTGAGGTTTTGTATGTTTAGCTTTACTAATAGCTAAAATATCAAATCTGCCTTTAATTTTGATATCCTCATCTTCAACTTCAATATCAGCAATATTTTCCTCCAAAACAATCTCGATCGGATAGCGATAAAAACCAGCTAATCTTAGTAAAGGCGCAACTGCAAGAAACTTTACTTGGCCTTCAGAAACTTTGCCTGCTGTCAGGTAGCGTCGAAAGTCATTTCTAATTTGCAGAAGTTCCTGCTGTTCTGCTTCGATGAGAGGTTCTAAAGATAAGTAGTTAGAAAATGAGTCACTGTACTGTTCTTGAAAGCCAAACAGACGTTGAATTTCTTCTAAGGATAAATTACGAGCGTTGAGAATTGTCATATTTTTTTGGTTGATTCGGCCACAACTCAATCCAAATTCCCTATATAAAACCTATCTTAACCCCTGGCTGATTACATAAAATACGAATCGGTAGCACAGTTGTGCTACCCTACCGTGAGAAAAAATCTAGCTTCAGTGTTACAGAGTAAATGGGTTGCGATTACGATCTATTAGACGATCCCATTGCATAGTTAAGGTGCTACCCATTTGTTGCTGTTGTTTTGCCCACACCGACAGTAAGTCTAGGCAAGAGTGATCTATATAAGCCAAGTCTTGCATATAAACATGCAATTCACTTCCTGGAGGCACAAGTTCTAAAATATTCGCTAATTTTGGTAGCCTTACAAATGTTGCTGCACCTTGTAAATAAATGTCTATTCGCTGATTGTTTTCGTGCTTAATCATTTGGATATTCAGCACGGACATTTTGTGAATTAGTAAAACTCCTGTCAACAGAATACCAATTAAAACACCTGTGATGAGGTCAGTAACAACAATCCCGATTAAAGTGGCAGCAAATATCACTAGAGGAAAACGTCCATACTTCTTTAACTGGCGAATATGTTCTACTTCGATTAGTTTGTAACCAGTAACAACTAGAATTGCTGCCAGACTAGAAATAGGAATTATTTTGAGCAAGGTTGGGGCTGCAATTACTAAAATTAATAGCCATAAACCGTGAAGCATCGTTGATAATCTAGTTTTAGCACCAGCTTCGACGTTTACAGAACTGCGGGCTATCACTCCTGTCATCGGCAAAGCACCCAAGAACCCACATATAATGTTGCCAATTCCTTGCGCTGTTAATTCGCGATCGAAATCGGTTCTTGTCCCGGTATGCAGTCGATCTACTGCTACGGCTGAAAGCAAACTTTCTGTACTAGCAATAAATGCGATCGCGATCGCATCAATCAAAACTGGTGCTTGAATTAAGCGTGGTAAGCTGGCAAGTGTTGGTAATTGAATTGCTTGTGCCAGATTTCCAGGTACATCAACATACTGAATCGGTAATCGATACACTGTAGCTATGAGGGTGGCAATGACAACGCCGACAAGCGCGCCAGGTATCAACTTGAAACTATTTGGTTTAAATTTTTCCCACAGCAGAAGACTGATAATAGTTATTACACCTATGAGTGCTGCAACGTGATGAACGCTACCATCAATAGGGAACAAAGCTTTGTAAATGCTGTTGGGAATAGAAATTAAATTCTCAATGCCGTGTATACGCGGTTGATCGTCTAGCATGACATGAAATTGGGAAGCGAAGATTAATATCCCAATACCTGCAAGCATTCCATAGATGACAGCCGGTGACATAGCGCGAAACAGCTGGCCAAGTTTAAATATACCTGCGAGTAATTGGATTAAACCCGCTAGCAGCAAAATTGGCCCAACCATTTCAATGCCATATTCTTTAACTATTTCTGCAACAATCACAGCCAGCCCAGCAGCAGGGCCGCTGACTAGCATTGGTGAACCAGAAACAGCACCAACAATAATTCCGCCTACTATTCCTGTAACTAAGCCGCGAGATGGCGGAAGTCCCGAAGCGATCGCAATACCCATACAAAGAGGAAGGGCAACAAGAAACACCACAAATGATGCCGGTACTTCACTAGTCAATGAGGATTTGTCGATGATTGCTTTCAAATTTCTCATTTGCTTCTCCTCTAATGAAAAGTTTTTAATTTTTGGCTGGCAAGGTGAACTGTTACAATGCAGCCGAAACTAGACTTGCATTGAATAGTTCAAACCTATTCACTGAGTTTTAATTGCAACGTAATTTTACTGGCATACTCAGCCCTGAAATAGCAAGCACAAAATCATTAAGTTAAATTGACTTACGCTTATAGTTACTATTTACATTTCTTAATGATTACAAGCCTATGATAACAATAGTGTTATCTGATTGATGTTACATAACTTTTTTATTGGATTCGCCGCAAAATATTAATTAGAATTAAACAATAAATTATAATTGCTATAAAAAAGGTATAATCTTTTCCCTAAAATTTAATTAAATATATTTATTATCATTCTCTGGATTTTGAGAACTTATTTTTGAAAGTCTCTTAGCGCTTGATGGGATTCATCCAAGCTTCTAATCGGCTAAATGCTTGGGAAGAAAGTAGCGTCAAACACAAATAAACCACTGCTACACCTGCGTAAATCTCAAAGGCGCGATAGTTATCAGCAACAATTAACTGTCCTTTACGTAGTAATTCTTCAAACCCAATCACAGAAACTAAGCTAGTATCTTTCAACAAACTGATAAACTCATTCCCCAAAGGTGGAATCATTCGCCGGAAAGCTTGGGGAAAAATTACATAACTCATAGTTTGCACAGAACTTAAACCTAATGATTTTGCTGCTTCTGCTTGTCCTGGTTCAATCGATTGAATCCCAGCACGAACAACTTCGGCAATGTATGCAGCACTATTCAAACTCAAGGCAATTACCCCAGCACTTAGACGATCGAAAGAAAATGTCAAACCAAGTTCTTGTAAAATTGCTGGCAAACCAAAGTAAATCATAAAAATTTGCACCAGCAAAGGCGTTCCTCGAAAAAAATCTACATACGCCCTCGCCAACCAACGCACAGGTGCAATATGAGAAAGGCGAACAATACCAATTAAGGAACCGCCAATTAAACCAAACACTACAGAAAGTATCGTCAATTGCAACGTGATCAATGCACCTTGCAATAGACTTGGAAAAGCCTGCAATACCACGCTAATTGAAGTTAATATTTTAGGTGCGCCAGTGTTAATTTGATTCTCAAATGGTGATTTAGCTGGTAGTGACGGTGGTTCAACTTTAAACCATTTCTGGTAAATTTGGGTATAAGTGCCATTTTTCAGCACCCTATCCAAGCCATCATTTATCAATGTCAAATTGGGCGAGTTTTTAGCTGTAGCAATTCCATAAAACTCCTCCGTCAACAATTGCTGTACAACTTTAATTCCCTGAAGATTGCCTGTATTAATTGCATATAAAGTCACAGGTGCATCATTAATTACCGCATCTACATTACCGTTGAGCAATTCTTGCAGGGCTATGGGTGCAGAATCAAAACTGCGAATTTGCCCCCCTGGAATACTCTTAGCCTTTGCAGCCCCAGTTGTGCCAATTTGTACAGCAATTTTTTTATTTTTGAGACTGTCAAAACCAGTAATATCTTGATTGTCTGCACGAATTGCGATCGCTAACCCAGCCTTAAAATAAGGACGGGAAAAAGAAATCGTCTTCGCCCTCTCCTCAGTAATCGTAATCGAACTAATAGCCGCATCTACGGTTTTGGCTTGCAAAGCTGGGATAATGCCATCAAAAGGCAGACTTTGAAAGTCAACTTTAAAGTTAGCAGAAGAAGCAATCGCATTCATCAAATCAATGGAAAACCCCTGCAACTCGCCACCTTTTCCTTGAAACTCAAAAGGTGGAAACGCCGGTTCCGTAGCAACCCGCAAAGTTTTCCCCGCGCTAGAGTTCACAGCACAGCCAACCAGTAACAAACAGCTAAACCCTACAACCACACACCAGCGCCCAAAACCAAATTTAACCATATTATTTTCTCTCCCTCTCTGCGCTCTCTGCGCCTCTGCGGTTCGTTAAAAACCTTACAATCAACTGTAGAGCAGCTTGATACAAGTAATGAACAATACCATCCCCGCGATTATTTTTGACAATATCGAAAAAAACTTTGGTTCCCTCAAAGTCCTCAAAGGAATCACCGGCGAAATCAATCGCGGAGAAGTCGTTGCAGTTATCGGTTCCTCAGGTTGTGGTAAAAGTACCCTATTACGCTGCTTCAACCGCCTAGAAACCATTGACAAAGGGCGTTTAATCATCAACGGAATCAACTTATCTAGGCCCACTGTCAACTATAGCCAACTGCGGCAACTACGAACACAAGTAGGCATGGTTTTTCAACAGTTCAACCTGTTTCCCCATCTCAGCGTTTTAGAAAATATGACACTCGCACTGCGTAAAGTCTTAGGTAAAACACCGAAAGAAAGCGTCCAAATCGCGAGATTATATTTAGAAAAAGTTGGCTTATCTGACAAAGCCTCTGCTTATCCCGAACAACTCTCTGGCGGACAAAAGCAACGAGTAGCGATCGCTCGTAGTTTATGTATGAATCCCCAAATCATGCTATTTGACGAACCCACCAGCGCCCTAGATCCCGAACTCGTCGGTGAAGTTTTGCAAGTGATGCAGCAATTAGCCACAGAAGGGATGACAATGGTAGTTGTCACCCATGAAATGCAATTTGCCAAAGAAGTAGCCCATCAAGTGATATTTTTAGACAAAGGTATTGTGACAGAACAAGGCCCAGCCTATGAAGTGCTGACCAATCCCCAAAGCGATCGCCTACGTATTTTCCTAAGTCGCCTTCAAATAATTCGTAATTCGTAATTCGTAATTCGTAATTAAAGACTTACTTTAAACTCCTCATTCACTACTCATCACTGGCTCAACGCACCGCTACCGCTAACATCACTCACCACTACTTATAGGTACTCGCGCAAAAAATCAAAGGGATCGTCTTCCCAACAAGGTTCAGGTATTAGCCAAAATAAACTACCGCTAATGTCGGCTTCAATTTCATCACCGTCGTCTCTATCAAATAGTTCTATCAAAGCTGTCCAATCACGTTCTCTGAGAGATGTTATCGATGGGGCATATACCTGGAGATTATTTGAGTAATTCACGCGCAAAGTTGTGCTTAACAGCCGTAAAAAGTTAGTATAAAAATTTAGAAATAATCAGATTCTAGCTTTGACTACCGCAGTTAGGAACTTCCAAATAAAAAAATATTCAATTATTGATTGTGGGGTGGGCAACATGAGCACCCAGTTTATATGGCGGGCAAGATGCCCACCCCACAAGATTGGATAATTTATTTCTTGGAGTTCCCTT
>NZ_CAWUDN010000124.1:0-21766 GCF_963920915.1 Nostoc sp. PCC 9305 | reverse complement strand
CCTCTAATTCCTTTTGATTTGCGTTCTCTCATATCGCTTTTAGTCTAAACTCCAGCTTTGAGCAAAGCACTAAATAAAGCACGAGATAACCAATCTTTGAGAATGCCGACACAACCAACACAGCGCTCATAGCAGAAGTCCCAATGTTTGAGCAAATCAGGTTCAATTTGCAATGGTAAATGTCGTTGGAATGTTTGTACTATACCTTGAAAAGCTCTTAAATCTTCTGAATTGTCTGCTTTATAGCGTTCCAAATGAATATCTTGGCTGCGTCGGCATAGTTGAGCGCTGAGATTACGAAGTATTAATAATTCATAAGTACCTGCAAGTATAAACTGTACGTGAGTAATATTAGCTAGCGATTTAATACAGTCAGTTTGGTCGCGTAATTTCCGCCCACTAGCAACCTTACTCAAGTTTTGTGCCTCATCAATATAAAAAACCTTGAGTCTGCGGTGACGTAATGCACCTTCAACAGACATCCTCAACTTTAAATTGGTCATTCTCTGAGAAATTGGGAATTCAATACATGGGTCTTTTAATACAGTTAAAGTACGTAAATAAAAATCTTTCCAATCAAAATTGCTGAACTCAGGTGTAACTGTTTCGACACCAGCAATCGGGATAAAACCTTTATCTCGTTCCATATCTGGTCGCGTTGCTTCTAGCAACTTTTGAGTCATACGACGTAGTAAGGTAGTTTTACCAACACCTGTTGGCCCGAACAAAAACATGAGTGAAGTTGCAGCAGGCTCTTCAACAGTGAGCATGAGCTTTTGCGAGGCTGACAGCAATTTCGGATGCGCCATTGTGTAATTTTTAAAGTAAGCAATCCTCTCAGTCATAGATTGCTCAAGTAGTTGCTTAGGAAAGCCTTCTTCGTCACTCATCAGAACTCTCCATAGTATTCTAGGGATACTAATTTAGTATCTTTTATGTCCATTAATTGGTCGGTTTCTAAATAATTGTTTTCCGATTCAAGCAAATTAACTTCAGATGAATTATTCTCAAAATCTGAGTGGAGCTGATCAGAAACACATCTAACTTTAGACGGGTCTTCAATCAGTTGTAAAACGCTTTTATTCTCAGCATTTTTTAGACGCTGTAATAGGAATTTTTCTTCTGTTAACTCAACAGAGTTAAGGAACTGAACTAACTCTCGGTCTGAGTTAATAAAATTATGCCCTTGTAGTCGTTTGCGAGCTAACAATTCTGCACTAACTAATTGAATTTCCTTTTCTGAGCGTCCTTTAAAGTATTGGTAGTACTTTGAGATACACTCTACCCATTGTCCCTGAACTAAGGCATAAGCAATTCCAGCATCCCAGGGGTCATATCTAACATCAACTGATGTGAATTCAATTTCCGGATTGCGGAATTCATTATTCCAGTAGTAAATGTTATGAATTTTCACTCCCTGACCTGGTTGGACTTTGCGTTTACTTTGTTGGGGCGCGGGTAAAGTGAGAATACGAAAGATGTTGTCATATTCTACTCGTCTGTGCAGTCTGCTACCACCAAATGCAATTCCGACATTGAAGGCATCACTAGGTGTTTGTCCTAGTGCTGGATGTTCGCGTTGGTCATATACCTCGTAACCCCACGATAAAAGAGCCGAATATAAGTCAATTAGCGTCCACACTGCCTGTTTTGAGGGACTAACAGATTTAGTCACACATCGGTGTTTTTTTGTAAGTTGGGTATTGCCAAGCAATTCATAAATCAGTTGGGTATTGGCAGTTCCAAATAGTCTTTCCACGACTGAGCCGAATCGAGGATAAGCAGGTGGGCGATGTTTTTTGGTACAAGCATAAGTTGCCAAAAGTTGATCAAAATAATGGCTGTGGAACTCGGCACCATTATCTACAACTATTGTTTGTGGAAATCTCTTGAACCTCATCACACAAATGCGGATGACCATCAATATTGAACGGTAACTTGGCTCTTCAAAGGTGAGATATATCGCTAATAATCGTCGGCTATAGGCATCTACCATGAAGGTGGCCCACGGACGACCTAAATTTTTATACTTAGTATCGCCAATATCTGAATGGCAATTGCTCAAGTTTTGCAATGAACTTACTAATTCAATGTCAAGTTGAGTATGGTCAATGTGAACTATTTCAAAAGGACGTTCTCCGTGAGTTGGAGTTGTTAACTCTAACTGCCAATAGAAGTCTAATTTTTGTATTGCTGCTCGTCTTCCCTGACGTTTTAATGTCTGCTCATAACCCGAACGACGTTGAATTTCCAAGCAAAATCGATTAAAACTAGGTGGGTTAATTTTCGGAGATTGGGATTCACAGGCAATTCGGAAAGATTCATAGACCCTGAGTCGCCCTCGTTGTTTAAGGGTTTCGTAGTTCTCACTAATAAATGTAGTCATGAATTCCTGTACCCGCAGGTCTAGTCTTGGCTTGTAATTACCTTTGTTAGTGTTTTTGGGCAATAATCCTACAAAACCATTGCCATAAATTTCAGTTGCTTGTTGATAAGCTTTACGCCAGCGCCGAATTGTGCGGGTAATTCCCACTGGAGGATGGCTAGAAAGGTAAGGCGATAATTGAGTGTAGCGGTGATTAGCTTCTACAATATCTTGCGGTTTCGCGTGACGCAGTAATTCCTCTAGCTGCTGTTGTTTTGCTGTACTTTGAATAGGTGCAACAGTTATTTTACCGTCTTGGATCAGTTGAAAAACTGTAGCATTTGGCAGTTCTACAAACTTACCATCTGTCCTCAGTAATCCTGTTGTCGTTGTTCCTGTGTTTACAACATCCCAGGATTCACCATCCCAAGACAGAGATTTACCAACCGCAATTTCAACGGATTGAAGGTTGCTAGGTATACTACTTGGCTTGACGGATGTTATTCGTTCGTAAGCGAGTGCTATTTCCCGGTTGGCAAAAACTTTTACTTGTTCAGGTTCGGATAATCTAGCTGTATTTAAGTTGACATAGATTTGCTCAGTTGCAATTAAAGTATAAATGTCATCTAAGCTGGCTTTTTGGTATGCGATTTTAATCAAATCCGCTAACAGTATGCCTGGATTTGTTTCTACTATCGCTAATACTTTTCTGGTTACTTGATTATCTATTGCAACTGGTTCTAGATTCAAGTAATCTTCCAACCAGATAAAGTTCTGCTGAAATATCCAGCAAATTAAAGCGCTCGACCACACCCGGAACTCAAGACCAAATTTCTGTGCATAATTTTCTCCTGGTGGACATCGCCAAATACCATTTTCGTCTTGTTGATAGCGGTTTGGGCTTGCAGCAGAAAGTTTTACTAATTCTTGTTCTGATTTACATTCTTCCCAAAACGCTGAGTTATTACTGATAATAAAGAAATCAGGTGTGTATAAATGGCGGTTGTTTCTACCACTTAAAGATTGATAACAAAGTTCAATAGCTGGTGGTTGGTCGTAATATTCCAGAACATCTGGGTTATGTTCAAGTTCGTATATCCTAGCTAATTCGTGCCGATGAGACTCAAAACTTATTGTTACCCCCATTTTTCTGCTAGGGTAGAAACCAGATACATTTCCTCTGCCACCTTGGACTCGCCGTGATGGTTTTTCTGCACGGATTTGTCTGATTACCTCACTTGCCGATTGACTTATGTTGAGGCTTTTACACCAGTTGCCAAATTCTTGAGAGTTCATCATGAATTCGACCTCAACTTTCAAATGAGTCAGTTTCTTAATTCTGATTCTAAATTTATCTAAACACAGGTGGTGATTTGCTAATATATATTGATTTAAAACTTTAAGGTTGCTTATGTAAGTACAACTAGTGGACAACTTTGGGCTGATTTTTCAACTTGGTGACAATTTATGCTTTGATTTTTGACTTTGAGACAATTTTTGGCTGTATTCATTTTATGGCATCAGAAATTTTCCTACGATAGTATCAGTGTTTCGCCTTCGAGGCTGTCACTTAAAGGAAAAGATGGCCGCTTTTAAAGGATAATATGGCCGCGCTTAAAACCTGGAATGCTTATTTTTGCGTTGCTATACTTTCGCCATACTTTACAAGCGATCGCACTCAATTCTTTTAAATACGCTTCTGTCATAAGTTCTGTTGTGCGGCCACTTTTTGGTTTAAAAACGGCCACTTTATCCCTTAAGTGACAGAGGCGGACAACTTATGCCTTGTATACTGGACACATTGTGCCTAAAGTCACATATACTGAACTTTTAAATTCAGAGCCACCGAGTGCGATCGCATAATTATTGTGAATAACCCTGAACTAAATAATTTACCTCCGATTAAACTCATCTCCCTAAACGCTGAAACAGCATCACTCTCTGGGCGCACGGCTAGTACAAGACCACCAACCGATATCCGGTGGGTAAAGGTGCTAGAGTTTTTACGCAGCAACAATCTCGCACCCAACAGCCGCAAGCTTTACGAACGCGAACTGAAGCGGTTTTTGGCGTGGAGTGAGCTGCACTATCATGAACTGCGTCCACGTCATCTTGCGTTATATAAAGAATATCTCCGTGATGAAATACAGACTGATGCAGGTAAACCGCTTTCCAAAAGCAGCATCAATGCAGGAATTGCGTCTCTCAAAAGCTTTTTCAAATGGATGTGTTACACGTATCCTGAAATTATTTCTATTAATCCGACACTGGGTATAAAACTGGAAAAAGTGCCACTGCCACCAGCCCAAAGTTTGACCCCTGAAGAAATGGAACGGGTTTGGTCAGCGTTGGAGTTATTGGGAGAAACAAAGCAACGAGATACAGCACTCGTCCACATTCTCAGTCATGGACTGCGGGCTGGGGAAGTTGTGCAGTTAAATGTTGGCTCATTTGATGGCAAGCTGCTATTTTTACCAGACACCAAAACCAATGAACCACGCTTAGTTCCACTGCGAAAAGAGAGCCGGGAAGTTTTAGCAGATTATTTACAATTACGCTCACAGCAAGGAGAGGTGTTGTCCAGCCTTAGTCCACTGATGATTTCACACCATGCTTCGTACAAAGGTGAAGGCTTAAGTTATCACGGCATTTACTTTGCTGTAGAAAAAATTGGTGAAATAGCTCACATTGAGGATTTACATCCTCACTCCTTTCGCCACACCTATGCCACTGACTTATTGCTATTGGGAGTTGACCCCAGCCATGCACGAAAACTAACAGGACATCAAAGCGAGAAAGCGTTTCGGCGCTATACCCTTCGCAGCGAACAAGAAGCTGCGATCGCTGCTTACTATCGTGCGATTGGCGAAGAAGCGGAGTAAGGTATGCCCAAGCCACTCGATCCCAAGTGTCAGTTATGCGCCAAGTTACCAACAACTCAAGCTAAAGTGCTGCATGGAACAGCAGGGGACGGGTGTTGGAATCCAAAAGTCTGTCATAATCGCCGTTCGTTTTACCGCCACCGTTCGCAGAATAATTCAGCAGAAATTGATGCAATCGCAGTCGAACCACCAGCAACATATTTTGCAGTGCTGTATTTGTATAAAGAACCAGGGGATAAACCATTACACGCCTTGGGCGCAGAACTGTGGCTGGGGCAACAGCCTATTTGTCGCTTAGAACCAATTCACTGCTTTGGACTAACGGCTGGCAAGATCCGCGCCTATACAGATCAGGTGTTGCAGGCTTTTGCAAAACAATACAGTGTTTCACTATATCAATATAAAGATATGTTTGAGATTGCTTCAAGTTACTGCCCAGTGCGACCCTGCCCGTTAAATCCTGAATTTCTTCAATGACCACATACCGCCAATTAACAATTTGGGATGTGCTGGATGAGTTGTCTGAATCTCCACCAACTTCTTCTCTTGATGCTATGTGGGATTGTTTGGATGCCGAGCTAGAAAGTTTACCCTTGGAGGCACAGTTATCAACCGCAGCGCTTGCCTTCAGCCAAATTGCGGATATTCTCAAGTCTCGTGCCGAAGTGCTGTTGCAAGATACCCGCGACCGCAATAGTCTTTTGGGGCCTGTTGTTAGCACCGATCTCTTTGCTGGTCTGGTGCGGACAACAATGCACCTAGATTTAGATGATTTGATTGAACCGCAAACACCACAAACCTTTAAACCACACGGGCCACACCAATTTTCATCTCCTACTGAGTTGGGTGATTCTGTAGCAGCACCTGTTGAGAAAGCGAATGTTTTGGCAATGCTCGATGAGGTGACAACTTTAGAAGATGTTCGCAATTTGGCATCAGATGAGGATGTGGAAAAATGGCAGAACGCGATCGCTAACTACCTGATAAATGTCAAAGATGAGATTTCTTTAGTTAAACTACAACATGTGTTGCAAATGCCAATGGTAGAAGTGTGGTTGGGATTATTGCTGGGTGGGTTTACACTAGAACAGCGTGGTGATTTTTATCATAACCATAATGTCTGGGTGAAAAGCTCTCCTTCCTACTACCAATAAAAATACATTCGCCATATAGGAAAGTCCTGCGTGCGATATCTAATATATAGCTCCACTAACGCTCTTAAGGAGCTACAAATCAAAATCAATAGTGAAAGTTTGGTCATTAGAATTCTTTTGTTTAGCGTCTGTAGATGGTTAGGAAGTCGGCTGCTGGAACTACATGAAACTGTTACAAGTTGTAACCCATATTTTACATAGCTTAGAGCTTTTCTTAGTGCCATTCGATAAAGTTAATCTAAAGTAAGTTAATAGACATCTCCAAAATAGTATCATTCTGTGATAAAAGAACATTAAAGAGTGATTTTGGCACAGGAGCATGAGCAATATACTGAATTACATTGAAGAGAATCCTAAACAAACACAAAGGTTAATAGGACTGGAATATGAACAGTTACAACAATTAATGCTAAATGCGGAACGTTTATATCATGAAAAACAAGCTTCACTAGAATCTAAGAAAGTTAGAGTTATTGCTGGTGGAGGAGGTCGCAAACCAAAATTACCTATTCCCGAACAAATCATTTTAACTTTGGTGTATCTCCGGCATCTAACAACCTTCCAACTTCTAGGTATTCAGTTTGAAGTAAGCGAGTCTACCGCCAATGATACATTTAACTATTGGTTGCCTAACTTGCGAGAATTACTGCCATCCAGTTTGCTTGAACAAATAAAAAAAACGCTTCTGACTATGAAGTAGTAAAAGAAATACTCACAGAATATGAATTAATAGTAGATAGCTATGAACAAGTTAGAGAAAGACCTGGAGACAATAATGAGCAAAAGAAATATTTTTCAGGCAAGAAGAGTAATCATACATTTAAAACTCAAATGATTATTTTACCTGATGCTAGCGATATCGTTGATGTTGTGGCAGGTGAACCTGGGCCAAAAAGCGATATAACTTTGTTTCGAGAATATCGGTCAGAGTTTGATGTCAAACAAAGATTTAAAGGGGATAAGGCATATATTGGAGAAGATTTAATTACAACTCCAATTAAGAAACCAAGAAATCGAGAACTAACAACTGAACAGAAAGAACAAAATAAAATATTTTCATCTAAACGGATCTTTGTTGAACATCGAATTCGATCAGTCAAAATATTTCGAGTTGTTCAAGAAAGATTTAGGTTAAATCCCCACAAATATGAGCAAGTAATTTTGACGATTTGTGGACTAGTAAGGTTACGAATTCGAGCGCTAATATTACCATTAGAAATATCGGCTATATCATCAGGTTGAAATTACCGCATATAACTAAATCAGGACTTACGCAACTGGAACAAATAGCGGGCGGGGCGTAACCCTACCACACGACAATTTAAATCAAACCAAGCACATAGGAATACTTGGGCGTTTTAGTTGCTGAATTAAATAATTAGACAGCAAATTATGCTTGATTTGATAAACAGTTTGCCCAGTTTGATAGGCTAAATTCTTTAATCTAATCCAAACTAACATTGCACAAGCAATATGATTTCTTTGAAGCCTAGCTTTCCGACATTGACAATATTCAATGCCAGTTAGTTGTTTAATCTCTCTGTGAAACTCCTCGATTTTCCAACGGATTTTACACACCTCTTGTACAACATCCGTGGAACTTTGAGATAAATCGTTAGTGGCGATATAATCCGTTCTGTTGGTAGAAACAGCAACCCGGAATAGTTTCACTTTTTTCTGAGCGGGAAACCCTTTAATTTTTATGATTTTACCACATTCTAACTCTTCAAGACTCCATTCTAATAATTCAATACGTTTATATTTTTCTTTGGCAAATGTATCATCAACTAACCGATTATTTTTTAAAGGGCAATAATAAATTTTGTCTAGACTATCAATATATAGCATTAAACTGTGTACCGCATACCATGTGTCCATCAAAACCGTATCAAACGGTAAAAGCTTATGATACACAAGGTTTTGCAGCATATCTTTCACATGGTCTATCTTGGTTTTACCATCTACGTCTGGATTAAAAATGCGGTAATCTATTACCCAAAATCTTTGAACTTTAGGATTCACATATACACAACTTACTACACCAATTCCTTTGAGTACGCCATGTTCGTTACCACTATATTGTCTTCTGACTATTTCTATTTCTTCAGAATACCTTTTATCTAAAACGCTATCATCAAATATTATGTAACCATTGTCATCAGACTCAACTACCTCTTTTACGTTATCCCATAATAAACGAGGTGTTAACTTTTCGGTTTTCAAATAATAGTTAATTGCATCATGGCTAATACTCTCTAAATGCTCTGCCAAATTGGTAATTGTATAATTAATTTGACTACTTAATAAGTATTGGCAGTAATTAAGCTTAGTAAATCTCATTCCCGTAAGCAACATTTATCTCATACAACCTCTACCTATTTTCTCATGAATATTTCATGCTTTGCTTCCAATACACCAGCTTCTATTACAAATACAAGGCTTTCGGAATCAAATTCAAATAATACCTATGTACTAGTAATTGGCGATCGCATTGTGCCAGTTGCGTAAGTCCTGTAAATATTTTTGCCTAATTATCAACAGTAAATATCTCAAAGTCTTATTTTATCGTACAGAGTAACTAATTTAAGATGATTGCATTTACGGGCTACAGCCTAGCCACACAAAGGCTTTAACTGTTTTCGGAGATGTCTAATTTTTGCAGGTCGATGCAACTAATATATGATGCTGCGCTTTATTCAAGTAGGGAGACGGCATAGCTGGGGGTAAATATATGCAGCTTCACAAAGAAATGATATGAGTGAGTTGTACTTTAGTTTAAATGTGGATTCCAACTTTAGTTGGAGCCAACCTTCCATTTTGAGATGGACTGATTTATCAATCATTCTATTGAGCAAAAGTTTCAACTTTTAGGGGACGACAATGTTAGAGTGAATTGCATATATTTAATTCAGGCAAACATTGATTGCAACTTAATTACAATCAATGTTTGCTATACACAAAGAAAGAAGAAAGAGGGCTGTATACTCAACGCTAGTGCGGAACATACAACCGTCGGAGGTATCAGTGAGTTTTGATCGTGACCGCAGTTCATTATTCGTGCGACCTTCAACACAAGATCACACAAAAAGTGTGCTGAATGCCACCGTGGTGCTGGTGATGTATGGGGACTATCAATGTTCTCAAAGTGCGGGCGTTTACAGGCTGATTAACCCTATTCTGTCACTCTCGGAAAACAATAATCGAAGCAAGATTCTGAAACTTTGATTGAGCCAAGCTTTGAACCTTTATTTTCTAACAGTAACTAAAATTTATAGCCAAAACCTGAAAACTAAAGCTGCGAAAGGCTTACAGTGATTAGCTTCTCCCAGATTGACAAAACAGGGTTAAAGTCATTGAGCGGCAGCTTGGTACTTGGTATTTCTTTAAGGAAAAATTATTTGTGCAAATATGATTCCTATAGTTAAGTATAATGACGGGAATTAATTCATTAAATATTACTGGTTTTTAAAGTAACTGAAGAATAGATAAGTTGTCAGATTATCTCCCTTTGATTACTTTTAAATAAATTAAAAAATACCATAAGTAAAACAAATATGAAAAAACAAGTGATCGCAACAGGGTTTGTTCTTTTTTCTTTCATGTTGCCGACCAAGGTCTCTGCTGCAAGTTTTGATCGGCTTTACGTATTTGGCGATAGTCTTTCGGATATGGGCAATATATACAATGCTACGGGTAAAACATACCCTGTAAGCCCACCTAACTTTGAAGGACGTTTTTCCGATGGGTCACTCTGGGTCGATTATGTCGGAAATCAGTTAGGGTTAAAGCCCACTTTATTGACTGATATCGATTTCACTACTATTCCTCCTACACCAATTCCTACCCAAGGAATAAACTTCGCTTTCGGTGGTTCTAGCTCTGGTTTAGGTAACGCTGTCGTTTCCAATCCAAATTTACCGGGAGTACTCAAACAAGTTCTTGGTTTTGCTGCAACTGTGCAAGCAAATAATCAAACTGCTGATCCAGATGCACTTTATACATTGTGGGGAGGTGCGAATGATTTCTTTTTTCTCAACTCCGAAGACTCTAGCATGCCAATCAGTAATATATCCCTAGCCTTGAATACTCTAGTAGGAGTCGGCGCAAAAAATATTTTGGTATTTAACTTGCCAGACTTGGGACAGCTGCCAGCAGCTAAAATCAACAATCGTAACCCTACAACTCTTAGCAAATCGACTAATGAGTTTAACTTGGGTTTAGCAGAAACTGTGAGCGCTTTTAGTCAAAACCAAAATTTTAACATCATCTCTATTGATACTTATTCTTTATTTAATAAGGCAAGTACATTGGGTTTTACGAATGTAACAGAGTCTTGTCTATCTAGACCAGATATATGTAACCCAGGTAACAACAAGTTTCTCATCTGGGACGGGTTTCATCCAACGACTTCTGGTCATAAAGTGATAGCAGATGCTGTACTGGCAGCGATTGAGGCTAAGTCTGTTCCTGAACCTTCGATCAACTTAGCGATTTTAGCCCTTGGTGCTTTTGGTGCGAGAAGAGTGCTGAAGCGCCAACAAAAAAGAAAAAAGGTCGGTACTGACGGCTAAGAACCGGGTTCTTAGCGCACAATAGATGCTTTTACACGAATGGTACTAAGTTAAGACACAGCCTTTGCCCTGGCTGGTTCCTAGCCTCCAGGCTGGGAACTAAGCACCACAAGACTTTGGGCTTTTCTTAGTGCCATTCGCTTCTCTACGAGAGGCTACGCCAACGCCAACGCACTCAGGTAGCAATCCGGGCGTGCGATCAGGTCTTGTCCACTTAAAAGATAATGCTGTTTAATTCTCACTCATAAGGAGTCAAATCTATGTTGTGCAAACACGAAACTGTGAAAGTTTTTCCATCCCATGTTGAAGCAGAAACCGCCGTATTAGAACTGCAAAAAGCGGGCTTCGATATGCAAAAGATTTCGATCATCGGTAAAGACTATCAAACCACTGAACATATCCGTGGCTTTCTCACCTGGAAAGATACGGCTAAAGCTGGAGCCGGAGAAGCAGGTTACTGGGGCAGCTTTTTTGGTGGACTATTTGGCATTCTCACAGGGGTTGGTTTGCTGTTTATTCCAGGAGTCGGCCCTGTGATTGTAGCTGGACACGTTGCCGGAGTGCTGGCAGGTTGGCTCGAAGGTATGGTTGTAGGGGGTGTAGGAGCTGCTGTGGCAGGGGGGTTGGTAGGTGCCTTTGTAGGATTGGGAATTCCCAAAGAGCAAGCCCTGAAGTACGAGACAGAAATCAAAGCTGGTAAGTTCATGGTGATTGTCTCAGGCACAGATGAGGAAATTGATCGAGCGCAACAGATTCTAACTAGGGTAAATCCTAAAGTTGCTCAAGAAGTTGTTGTTTAAATTAACAGCAGCCACACCTTGTAATGTCATATTTTATTTCTGACCTAATCTCTTAATTATGCCGTCTCTAAAACTCTGATCGTTCCAGAGCTTTATCTTGATCACAGGAATCAGTCGTTAGCGTACATTTTGGTTCCAATGCTACTCGTGCATGATTGCTTGCTGCTGTTTATCCACCACTTACTAAAATGAATTCTTCTCGCCCTACAGTGATTGTCGGAGCAGGCTTCGTAGGTCTTTTTACAGCGTTGCATCTGCGTCATCAGCAAGACCTACGGTCGATCATTTTGATTGATCCACAAGAACGGTTTGTCTTCAAGCCAATGTTGTATGAACTATTGACAAGTGAATTGTCAGAAGATGTCGTTTGTCCGACTTATAAAGAGTTGCTGCAAGGCAGTGATATCAACTTTGTACAGGATAAAGTAGTAGCGATCAACCTGCAAGAAAAACGTCTGAAGTTAGCTTCTGGCTCAGATTATATCTATGATCATCTGGTCTTAGCTGTTGGCAGCATTCAGGGTTATTTAGGAACAGAAGGCGCACAAAAAAACGCATTCGCATTTCGGACACAAGAGAATGCGATCGCTCTGGAGAGCCAGTTACGAGAATGCTTGCAACGTGCTAGCCAAACGGATGACGAAACACAACGGCGATCGCTCCTCACGTTTGCTGTCGTTGGGGCAGGCCCGACAGGGGTAGAAATGGCGGCAACCCTAGCAGATTTGTTACCCGACTGGTACGCCCAACTCGGCGGCGATATTCGTCAGATTCGCATTGTCTTAATCAATCATGGCAAGACGATTCTCGCAGGCGATGTCAACGCGGGTTTGCAGGAAGAGGCTCTCCATGCTTTCAGAACTCGAACAATACCTGTTGAGTTGATATTAGGCGTAGGGGTGAAAGCGGTTGCTCAAGACCACCTGGAGTATCAACCTGCCAACAGCACTGAGATAAAAACGCTGTTGACTCAAACCACCATCTGGACAGCCGGGACTGCCGTGAACCCACTCATCCAAAATCTCAAGTCCCAAATTCCCGCAGATCACCTGGATAAACATGGGCTACCGCTTGTCACTTCAACTCTGCAACTGCTGGATTTTCCAGAAGTGTTTGCCGCAGGCGATTGCGCGGACGTGCAGCCACAACCCTTGCCGGCTCTAGCCCAGGTGGCATATCAGCAAGGTGCGAGCGAGCATTGCCCACAATTTGATTGCCCTTGCTAAAGGAGCATCCCCTAGCCCAGCCCATGTGAGTCCTCGGGGTACGCTAATGAAATTGGGTTTAGGAAATGGGGTAGCAAACTTGTTTGACAAAGTGCAGATAACTGGCAAACCTGGCGATCTAATTCGCAGTGCAGTGTATTTGGAAATGCTGCCCACCCCACTGCATGACTTTAAGGCAACCACAGAATGGCTGAGGGAAGAAACTTTCTATCGCTATCACAGACCCAAGATGAAGCCAGAAACCACTGCAAAATAGCCTCTCTCTTCGGTTGAACAACGAGAGCGATCGCTCATTCAGCTGTGTATGCCACTGGATTAGAGTGGACAACCTCCTCACCGCCGCCAAGCGAAAACTTTGAAGAGATTCTCATCCTCATCTCAGAACCTTATGGTTACGGGGAATCTGACAGACAGATTGACAGTTAATCAATCATCTATTTAAAGAGAACCACTGATGAAGACACGAACAACAAAACGATTGGCTGGTGGAATCTTAACGATTGGCATGATTGGACTGCTATGCTCGCAGCCTCTCTTCGCGCTTCCAGTCAGCCAAGCTCAACCAAATCCCTCTCAAGATTATGTACTTCCCTACCGGGGCAGTTGGACGGGAACCTTCCGTACTGTCGGTTCTCAGGGACAGATACTCGTATTTATTGATCCTGCCGGCAAACTGTACGGAAGTTTGAAGTCTAATGATGGTGAGAACTTTGCTCAAATTAGCGGTTCCCATCGCGGAAGTAAGTTTCATCTGGTTTTCACCCCTCCACCCAGCAGCCTTAACCAGTTTGGCACTGCTAGTCCTTACACCGTTGATGCAACCGCAAAGTGGGAACAAGGGGTGAGTCGATTTGTCATCTCAGCCCCAACTAGAACGGGTCACTCACAACTATATACATTTGAGAAATCAATCGATAATCGATAAAACAATACATCGAACGGAGTTGCGATCGCTTCTGGCGAGGCTTAAGCCCATCGCTTCCCTTTTGTACAGGTGATTTGAGCAGAAAGGATGAAATATTGCTGTTCTGTTAATGAACCAGAACCTTATCTCTAATCAGAACCGACTCTATGCAAACGAGAATTACATTGGAGAAAAATTATGCAGATGGGAGTGATTGGTCTGGGACGTATGGGTGCGAACATTGTTCGGCGACTGCTGCAAAACAACCATGAATGTGTGGTGTTCAATCGCACGCCTGACAAAGTGAAACTGCTTGCATCAGAAGGGGCGATCGGCACTTACAGCTTGGATGATTTTGTCCAGAAGCTCAATAAACCTCGTGCGATTTGGTTGATGGTGCCAGCCGGAGAACCAACCGAGCAGATGGTGAAGGAACTGGCTGCAAAACTGGATTCCGGCGACATCTTAATTGATGGCGGCAACTCTTACTACATTGACGATATTCGACGGGCAAACGATCTGATGCAAAAGGGCATTCACTACTTAGATGTGGGAACCAGTGGCGGAGTGTGGGGTTTGGAGCGGGGTTATTGCATGATGATTGGTGGATCTCAGATGGCGGTTCAGTATCTCGATCCCATTTTTAAATCATTAGCTCCTGGACGGGGTGATATTCCGCGTACTGCTGGACGGGAAAAGGTAGGCGGTACGGCTGAAGAAGGCTATCTGCACTGCGGCTCGAATGGGGCGGGGCATTTTGTCAAGATGGTGCATAATGGCATCGAATATGGCTTGATGGCAGCCTACGCAGAAGGATTGAATATCTTGCATCACGCCAATGTAGGTAAGCAGAACCGTGTGGCTAATGCTGAAACGACCCCCCTCCACAATCCTGAACACTATCAGTATGACTTTAATCTGCCTGATATCGCCGAAGTTTGGCGACGGGGCAGTGTAATTGCCTCCTGGTTACTGGATCTAACTGCGATCGCCCTCCTGGAACAACCAGACCTATCAGGCTTTGGGGGGCGCGTGTCTGATTCAGGCGAAGGACGCTGGACGATCGCAGCCGCCATTGACGAAGGCACTCCTGTCCCTGTACTCAGCGCAGCCCTGTATCAACGGTTTAGCTCACGCGGCGAAAATGATTTTGCGGATAAGCTGTTGTCTGCCATGCGTTTCCAGTTTGGCGGACACGTAGAACAATAGGCAAAGTTGAAGAATTCAGAAGTCAGAATTCAGGAGTCAGAATGCAATCAGCGGGATTCAGATCCCCACTGATTGAAGACCACCAAATTCTTAATTTGGTGTTCTTGTCTTAAACCCGTTTATTCAGACGCTCGATGACTCGCTAACGCTCCGCTATCCGCCACTCGTACAGAATTCATGCTGAATTCTGACTCCTGACTCCTGACTCCTGACTTCTGTTTGATAATTTTAGGAGAAACACAATGACTCATCGAGTAAAAGAAATTCTCAGTTGGTATGGCAGCGACAATCCCGGAACGCTGACTAATTTAGCCCGGTTGCTGAATCATGGCAAACTAGCTGGAACTGGCAAAGTCGTCATGCTGCCTGTGGATCAAGGCTTTGAGCATGGGCCAGCTAGCAGTTTTGCGCCCAATCCACCAGCCTATGATCCTCGCTATCATTTTGAGTTAGCGATCGCAGCAGGATGCAATGCCTATGCCGCACCGTTAGGATTTTTGGAAGCGGGAGCGCGAGAATTTGCAGGTGAAATTCCCCTAATTCTGAAAGCCAATGATCGCGATGTGTTACTAGCTGAGTCAGACCCAACACAAGCACTCACTGGCAGCGTGGAGGATGCGCTGAGGTTAGGATGCGTGGGGATCGGCTTCACTATTTACCCAGGTTCAGCCCATCGGTTTGAGATGTATCAGCAGATTAGAGCCTGTGCCGAGATAGCAAAGCGGCATGGATTGGTCGTGATGATTTGGTCTTATGCGCGGGGATCGGGTTTAAGTAAAGTCGGTGAGACAGCGATCGACGTGATTGGCTATGCAGCTCAGATTGCGGCTCAATTGGGCGCTCACATCATCAAGGTGAAGCTACCAAACGAACACGTTGAACAGGATGCAGCCCGCAAGGTGTATGAGCAAGAGCAAATTCCGATCGCAACATTATCTCAACGAGTGCATCATGTGGTGCAATGTGCCTTTAACGGACGGCGGATTGTCATTTTTTCGGGTGGGCCGATCGACAGTGATGATGCTTTCCTCAATGAAGTTCGTGCCATTCATGCCGGACATGGATTTGGTTCGATTATCGGACGCAATTCTTTCCAGCGTTCCAAGCCAGATGCACTGCGATTGCTCAACACAATCATGGATATTTACAGTGAACAGTCTCAGACCATTCGCACTCCTGCACTGACCTAATTTGTCTATCAAGACTGTTTTGATGAGTTTGCAATCGAAATCGATCAAAACAGCCTAAAAATTGGGTTTGTTGTCTCTATTACGAACCGACTCCTCACCTTGAAGCAATCTTCCCCACCCAATATGCCTGACTTTTTTCATCGCTTGCATCTCTCTACTGCTGCCAGGAAAGCTAGATCATGAGAAAATCACGTCCAAAGCCTACCCTATTGAAAGATTATCGTGCCATCATTCCTGCTTCCTTTTTTGGCATGATTCTGGGTTTGGCAGGATTAGGTAGTTGCTGGCGAGTAGCTGCTAAACTTTGGCACTTGCCTACCTGGATTGGCGAAGCAATTATGCTGCTGACAATTGCAATCTGGCTCGTGTTGTTGCTGCTTTATGTGGGTAAATGGCTGTGGGCGAGAGCAGATGCCTTAGCTGAATTTGAGCATCCTGTTTTGTGTTGCTTTATCGGGTTAGTGCCTGTGTCTACGATGTTTGTGGCGCTAGCGATCGCACCCTACTCTCGTGCGATCGCCATCACATTATTTATTGTCGGTACAATTGGTCAGTTAAGCTTTGGCGTGTATCGTTCCGGTCAGCTATGGATGGGAGGACGTAAGCCAGAAATAATCACACCCATTCTCTACCTCTCTACAGTCGCGGGTAGTTTTGTCAGTGCGATCGTTGCTAGTACCCTCGGTTATCGAGAATGGGGCCCGTTGTTTTTTGGAGGAGGGCTGTTTTCGTGGCTAGCACTGGAGTCGATGATTATGCAGCGCCTCTACTTGTTAGAAGCGTTGCCTAAACCACTACGTCCAACGCTGGGCATTCAACTTGCCCCCCCTGTCGTTGGCTGTGTTGCTTATTTGAGTATCACCAGGGGTCAGCCCGATGCCTTTGCTCAGTTCCTCTTCGGCTATGGACTGTTGCAAGCGCTGATTCTACTGCGGCTGCTACCGTGGTTGTTTCAACAACCCTTTACAGCTTCCTACTGGGCATTCACCCTCGGCATTGCTGCCTTATCGCTGGCATCCTTGCGCCTTGTTGAACGCGGCATGACTGGAGTGATGCAAGAATTGGCAATACTGCTATTCATTGGCGCAAATATTGCGATCGGCAGTATTGCTCTAGGGACGGTGCGGCTATTGCTGCGGGGCAAATTACTAAGCTAACGATCATTCATTTTTCCAGAACATATTGGGAGTAGAACTTATGGCATTTGATTTTAATTATGCAAAGAATTATGGGCTTCATTGAGTTTATTGGCTGATTCTTCTAATAAACGTTGTTCATGAGCATTTCTTGATAACAGCAGTTGGCGCTGAATACCTGTTGAGCCAATGATACATGGAAGTCCAAGAACAACTTCACTGCCAACTCCATAGTTAGAATCTGCTCTCACCGATACTGGAAATATCTGCTTTTCATCTCGCAGGATGGTATCAACTAACTGACAAACTACTGTTGATATACCATAGCTTGTATTGCCTTTGCGTTCAAAAATGTTATAGCCTCGTTTACGAGTTAACTGTGCGTACTCTTGCTGAATTTGTTCTAGCGTTGCTCCTTCTGGTATGGGAAATTCAGTTAATAGAATTCCCCCAATAAATGCACTAGACCAAACGACAAATTGACTGTCTCCATGCTCTCCAATCACATAAGCATGAATGTCTTGTTTGGCAACATTCAGTTGCTTTCCAAGTTGATATCTCAGTCTAGCAGTATCAAGAACGGTTCCCGAACCGAAAATTAGGTTTTCTGCTCTGGTAGAAGTAGCGATCGCAATCCGCGTGAGTACATCCACCGGATTGCTAATGATAATTATGATTGAATTCGGTGCAACTCGATCCAATTCTTTGATTGTCGAACGTATAATCTCTGCATTATCGCTCAATGTATCTAATCGCGTCTGTCCTTGTTTCGGCTGCACCCCAACAGTCACAATAATGATATCTGAATCAGCTATATCTTCATACTGATTTGATGGTATAATCTCCATCTCTTTAAGTAGGGGAATGCTGTCTTCAATGTCCCATACTTGTCCTTCAGCTTTTGATAAGGTTCGGTCAAAAAGGACAACTCTTACACATCTACCGAGTAAAACTAAAGCATTTGCAACGTTTGCACCTACATTACCTGCACCAATAATACCGACTTTAGATGTTTTACTAATCATGCTATATCTACTTTTTTGTAACTAACGCAATGGGTTAATATTCACTCTAAAACTAATCCTTTCGAGTCAAGATTATTGAATTAACCTTCAAGAGTGAAATGTCGTTTATTTGGTAAGTCCTTGGGTCTACAATTGCTGTCTTCTTACAACTTGGAAAACAATATATTTAACCCTTCGGTCATCGTGGGATGAGTCAAAATACCATCGCGCAGAACGGTGTAGGGCATCTGAGCTTGCATCACCATCTGCACTGTTGAAATCACTTCACCTGCTTCATGACACAACAGGGAACACCCTAGAATACGACCTGTCTCGGTATCCACGATCGCCTTCAGCAGTCCATCGGTTTGACCCTGTGTTCTTGCTCTGGGAACTGCTGACGCATCCACCTTCGCCACGCGGATGGCATATCCTTGTTGCTGTGCTTCAGTTTCGGTTAAACCCACCTGCGCCAGTTCTGGATCGATGAACAAACAGGATGGCACTAAGCGATCCCGTGTACTCCGGTTGCCCCCATCAATTAAATTAGCTTTGATAATGCGATAATCGTCGAGCGATATATGGGTGTATTGCGGGCCGCCGTTGATATCGCCTAACGCCCAAATTCCGGGTACATTTGTCTCCAGGCGATCGTTAACTTGAATAAATCCGCGTGTATCGGTTGCCACACCAGCAGCAGCTAAATTTAAGCTATCGGTATTGGGCGCACGACCAACAGCGACAAGCAAATGTGACCCCTGGATAGTGAGGGAGCGATCGCCAACTTGGATTTGCAAGATGGTTTCATTACCAGTGCGATCAACCCTCAACACCTTCGCCTTCAACAAGAATTCAATACCATCTTTTTCTAGCAGTGTTTGAACTGCGATCGCTATATCTGGATCTTGCTGTGACAGGATTTGCTCACTTTGCCCAATGACAGTAACGCTAGAGCCAAAGCGCCGAAACATCTGGGCAAACTCCAAACCAATATAGCTACTACCGAGAACGATCAAGTGTTCAGGCAAATATTCTAGCTCCATAATCGACTCACTTGTTAAAAATCCAGCTTCTGTGAGTCCGGGTACAGATGGAATTAACGGTCGTGTACCTGTATTAATAAATAAGCGTTCGGCGGTAAGTAAGCGATTGTTCCCCTCAGTCGTCGTTACTGCGATCGTTTTGGGAGCAACAAACCTTGCTTCGCCAATGATCAAGTTCTTATCCAGAGCCGTTTCTAAATTGTGCAAGTTCATTTCACGCATCCCTTGCACAACCGCTCGTTTTCGTTGGATCACCTCTGCTAAATTAACAGTGGGTGTATTGGTTTTAACCCCATAAGCGGCACTGTTTCGCACTGTGTTTGCTACATTGGCACTCGCCACAATAGTTTTAGTAGGAATGCAGGCGATATTGATGCACCCGCCACCAATCATATTTAAACTGCGTTCAACCAGAGCGGTTTTACGTCCGTCAGCAACTAGCGCTGGTGCTAGTGTTTTACCAGCCTTGCCGCCGCCGATAATAATGTCGTCATAGTGTTGAGTGTCCACTTCCATATCCTTTGGGTTTGATCAGGTGAATACGATTTCTAGAATGTGTTATAAATTTCAGAAAAAACTGGCTGACTAAGAGGGTTCTAGCGATAACGTATTTGCCCTAGCTGGGTTTCCAAAAAGTGCATAACACCCGCTAAAAGATTCAACTTTTTCTACAAGCTTGCTTCATCACAATACGGTTGTTTTTATACACCTCTAAAGTTGCAGCCTGCGGATTATCTAACGTGCCATCCCACACCGAATATTCATAAATTCCACTCCGAAACTTATATACTCGAACACCTTCTGTCGCTTGGCTAGTTCCTTTGCCCAAACTTAAATTACCGTTGGAACTAGTTGAGCGATAGAGCAGTTCGCCGGAAGTATAATTCCGCCAAATATTGATGTTATACCCACCCCGGCATTTCGTACTCAGGACGATGCCAGCAGTAGAATCAGCAGAAGCAGGTAAGGAAAAATTAGCTAAGATACTGATTGGCAGAGCAAGAAGTAACGCGGATGTTTTCATGAGTTTTGTAAAATTGATGAGTTTGACATTACTGCATTGCTGCTACAACTTCATCTGTAGAAAGGACTGCATTGGCGATATAGCCAAAGTTGATCAGTGCTGCCTTATAGCCGTCACCCAGTTGCGGATGCCGAGGGGCTGCTGTTGCATCTTTGACAACAAGAACCTCAAATCCCTGTTCGAGCAATTCGCGTAGGTGAGCTTCAACACAAAGATTTGCCAACATTCCGAGTAAAATGACTTTGCTGATGTTGCGTTTACGTAGTTGCAAAACGAGGTCGTTAGTTTGCGGTCCATAGACTTTGTGGGGACTGGCCACAATCGTCTTGCCATCCTCAATGAAAGGCTTGTAGCGATCGAGCCAGTCAGCACCCGATCCCAGGAATCCATCGAGGCTCAATGCACCACGGCGATCGAACTCCTTAACCTCAAGCATCATTTGCTCTAGGTTTCCGGCAAATTTCCAATTATGGTCGGTGGGGTAGTAATAATGAGGGGAGATAAAAACCTCGAATTCATTCTGCTTCGCGGCTTTGAAGATTCGCTCAATGTTTTCGATGGTCTTGTTATCCTTAACACTCTCACCCACCAAATCCCAGGAAACCCCTTTTTCGCTCAAGACATCGTTTTGCGGATCGATGACAACTACTGCGGTGTCATTCTTGTTGATGTTCATGGTTTTTCTCGTTGCTTGTTGATTTTCACCGTTCTCTTTCTTAAAAACCACCCGCGATATGCAGCGTTTTTCCAGTGATTCCAAATCAGAATATCTTGGTTGTCAGGGCGATCGCAGTGGGCGAATTATCTGGCAGTAATCGCCCTATTTCAGACTTTGACACCACTGCCTAAATACTGTTTCTAAAACGCCAAGGTGCGATCGCGTGTTAATTCTGCAACTTATTGGCGATCGGCGGAACTAAGTGCTTGAGAGATTAAAGGTGCAATGATAGCGATATTTTTCACCAACTCATCCGAGAGAGAAAATCGCTGTTTTAAGTAATTAGGATCGTTGTAACTCACCCACACCTCCCCGTCAGTCGCTTCCCATGCCAGTATTTTCAGGGGTAAGTCCAGGGCGATCGTTGGTTCTGCCACCATGAGGGAAGTTCCAGCTTTCGGATTGCCAAACAGCAACAACTGTGTAGGACACAGGCTTAGTCCGACTTTTTCGGCTTCAGCCTGTTGATCAATGCGGGCAAAAATGCAGGGTAAGCTCATCTAATTTGGTATAGGGTGAGCTTGACAAATTAAGTAAGAT
>NZ_CAWUDN010000123.1:0-22779 GCF_963920915.1 Nostoc sp. PCC 9305 | reverse complement strand
CACCAATGGCGAGACGCCCACCCCACAATAAATAGTTGTATATTTTTTTATTTGGAAGTCCCTTAGTCCGCGGAGGCGGACTTTGTTTGTGTAGCCGCGACTTCCAGTCGCAAGGGCATGAAATTGACTATTAATTACTTGTTGCTTTTAATTACTTGTCGCTTTCGCCCTAATTAGCCAATCACGATCGCCAGTACAAATTTCCCGACCAGACGAGTCTCCTAAGCGGTCTAGGGCTAATAAACAAGCGTATTTCAAATCCCAAATCGGTGTATTCAGGCAAATTTTGATTTCAGGAATTGCTCGTGAATCACCCAATTCACCAAGAGCGATCGCACACGCCGCACGAGATTTCTGAAACTGGGGTTCGCGGTTGTGCAGGTTTTCTATTAATAAATCGTAGGCGGGAGCATATTTTAGCCAACCGAAAAGTTTCATTACATGATAATGAGCGCCATAGTCGTTATATGCTTTGTCGCCATAAGTTACTAGAAGTGCTTGGGGTGCTTCTTGTGGATAGATATCTAGTAAGGTTTTTGTCGCTAAATAGCAACGTCCAAAATCGGTTTCGTAGAGTTCGTTAATCACAAAATCTAGAACAGGGGTAGCATCATACTCATGTACTAGATCGAGATCGTTGGGACGATCGTAGAGTACTTGCTCTAAGTAAGGTTGAATTTCTGTAAAGGTAATTTCACCACTGGGAACACCTGTATCTAAAAGCATCCGCAATGCTCGCAAGCGAAACACCAGAGATACAGGACAACGGGCAATTTCTGGGATGGCTTTGTAGTAGCGGGAATCAATTAGGTCTTGAATAGAACCGCGCCGTGCATTGACGCTAGAACTTTGCAGCAGCGCCATCACCTCAGTAATTTGGGAGTAGTCACCTGTGAAGCGACAAACTGTAGCGATCGCCGCACTACGGGTAGGTTCATCCTCAACTTGGGTAAACTTACGCACACGTTCTAGGGAAGGCTGATAGTCAGCGTTAGCTAGAGTGTGAATAATAACTCGATAGATTTGACCTGGTTTATCAAGCAGTTGCGCCACCTCTTCGAGAATTTCTGGCTCTTTAGTGCCAATTTCCCCGATTGCCCACACGGTATTTTCAACAGTATAAATATCATCATCTTTAAGGCACTGCCGAATTACAGGTAAAGCTGATTCCGCCTGCAATCGCCCCAGACTTTCCACAGCTTTGCGTCGGACAATGCGGTGGTCTAACTCATCAGGATTACTGTTTTCAATTGCCCGCACCAAAGCCGCGATCGATTGCTCAGTGGGGAAGTTAATTAAATGGGAAACAGCAATATACTTATCAGAAGCGTCTTCGAGTTGTTCTAATGGTGTATCGATAATTGCGATCGCTTCTTCTTCTGTTAGCCCAAACATTTTAAAAAAACGTTTATCCATTGATCTATAAATGGCTCTTGGATAATTGCTTTGAAGTCACTTTTACTATCGTACTAGGGACTGGCTACTAGTGATTGGGGACTGGGAAGATGAAGCGTAAAAGGGGCGAGTACAAAATAACGAGATAGAGCCAAACAAACCAAAAAACCGCATCATCGCCCTCAAAAAAACTGTACAAAAAAGCTATTCATCCTCATCTCCTGATGGTCGTTCGCTGTCACTTTGTTGGGTGTTCCACTCTAAAACGATACGCTCTAGCATTTCCGCCTGCGTACAGTTATTTACGGCAGCGTATTGCTTAATTAGCTCTCTGACGTTAGGACTAATATGACGTATGTCTAGTGGGTTGTTTCTTGTCGTTTCCACGATCTTTTTCCAGAATGTAGTTGGGTTAAACTTTTGAAGATTTACATCAAAAAGCTTTACCAGTGGTAACGCGATCTGAGAAGATCATAATATATGCATTTGTCAGCTATTAGTTCAGTTGCCTCTTGCTAATTGTTCAGTTTTATGTAACAGCTAAATGTTAGTCTTTAGCGAGTAACCAATCGCACATCATTCATATAAACACATATTTAGGAAACCAAACTTATGGATGAAACCTCTGAACTCACAACAGCCAATAACATAACCGCTCAAGATGTAGCAGAAGTAATTGCAGAACTTGAGCAATATCGGGAACGTCTAGTTCAAGAAACTACGGAAACGGCAAAACGGGCTAAGTTGATGAGAGTAAGCGTTATGGCAAAACTGGAGCCTGAGCTTGCCAAGATTGATTCTGCCCTCCAGGAACTCCGTAATCAACAAGCTGCCCTGAGTGGCAGCAACTAGTCATTTGTCTTGATAATTTAGCTAGAGATTATATGCTCAACTCCGAAACTCAATCCGGGGGAGATTCGTTAAATCTGTCCCATGCAGAAACTGATGCTTTATTTTCAGTAGTGAGCGAGCAATTAAGCTTAAACACCTTCAACTCAGATGACCAAGAGCTACTAAAGCGGATGGTTGAGAGTATGGGAGACTCACGAGGCATGGTGAGGTTGAGTTTTGCAGAGGCTTTGGGTAAAATCGGCAAACCAGCGACCGCTTTATTGATGGAAGCTGTGGCAAATCATCCCAACCCAGTTGTGCGGAGGGCCAGCGCTAAAACCTTGACACTGATCGCTGACCCGATCGCAGTTCCGACTTTGGTAAATGCCCTCTTAAATGATGAAGATATGGTGGTCAAAACCTCGTCGGTGGGGGGGCTGGCCAAAATAGGTGAGGCAGCTGTACCAGCATTGCTGAAAATCTTAGCGTCAACCGACTATCCAGAAAGTGCCAAAGGTCATGCTGTATGGGCATTAGGATTTATTGGGGCAGAAGCGAAGGAGCATTTATATCGAGAGATTAACTCCGACTCGGCTGAAGTTCGGGCTGCGGTAGTGGGTGCGATCGCTAAAATTGCTCAAGAAGGCACTCAAGAAGGAGCATTTAATATTTTAATTAATGCCCTCAACGATCCATCTGAAATTGTCAGGTGTGAAGCAGCAGCAGCTTTGGGTAGCCTCACCTATCGCTCGGCAATTCCTAGCCTTGTCGAATTACTACATCACCCCGATTGGGAAACCCGAAAAGCAGCGGCTCTGGCATTGATGAAGATTGGCGACGGTGCTGCTTTAGAACCCCTGCAAGCTGCATTAACTGAGGAAAAAGAAATGGGGGTTCAGGCAGTGATGAAGTTGGCGATTTCTCAAATTGAGAGGCAGTTAGAAGAAGAAGCTTGGGAATAAGGCGATGGACATTTCCAATTTGACATTTCCCTCTCTTTTTGAGAGTATTTAATTAGCAATTAGTTTTTTGTTAATTAGACCTCTTGCAAAAATATATTTTTGCACTCTTAGGGAAAAGGGAAAAGGTTAAAGGGAAGGGATTTTGAGTTTTTTTACCCTTTTTCCCTTCCCCTTTACCCCGACTTTTGCAAGAAGTCTATTGATGAATATAGACAAAGAACGTAGAGACAAATGCATCTGATTGCGATTCGTAACCTCCGCATTGATGCTGCTCAGTACCCCGATGTCAAAAAGCAAATTGACAACTGGTACGCAACCCTCAACAAAGTGGAATGGCAGAATTTGGAGGACGTTCGTCAGATTTATCAGGATGCTGAAGCGGTTGGAAATTTTACTGTCTTTAACATCAAAGGGAATGAATATCGTCTGATTGTCGGTATTGACTACGAAAACCAAACAGTTTATTACAAATACTTTCTAACTCATGCCGAATATGACAAAGGTAAATGGAAAAATGACCCTTACTTTTGACCAAGCTGCTTATAGTAGTCTACTAGCTGAAGTTGCTCCCAAGGTGATTGAGACGGAAGAAGAGTACGATCGCGCCCTAGCTGTAGCAGAACGCCTAACATTTTGCCAAAACCGGACTCCAGAAGAGCAAGCTCTGCATAAGCTAATAGTAACGCTGATTCAAGCGTATGAGGCGCAGAATTATCCAATGGATGAATCTGCACCGCATGAAATTCTCCAACACATTATGGAAGTCAGTAACACCCGTCAAGCGGACTTAGTAGGCATCATCGGGTCGAGCGGCGTGGTGTCTGAGGTTGTAAACGGTAAGCGGTCGATTAGTAAGGCACAAGCTAAGGCACTCGGAGATTACTTCAAGGTGATACCCAGTCTGTTTATCTAAATGTATCGGCTCTATTATGATTGATAAAAGTAGTTGTAAAAGCGATCGCTACTCTCTCTTATATTTAATCACTTGATCTAATCGGGGCAAAGCACTCACCGCTGACTCCCGAACATACGGATCGATAGATTCATCATTTGTCAATGCCGTCAGCACTTCCACGCCTCGGATATCGCCCATCGAACCGAGTGCATTGACGATCGCCACAGCCACGGCAACATTATCTATTGTTTTCAGAGCTTCAGTCAAAATCTCAAAAGCAGGAGTTCCAATCTCACCCAATGCCATTACTGATGCGATATAAACAACAGGATTTTGGTCATTGAGCGCTGTTTGCAATCCCTGTAAGCCCTCATTTGGGAAAGGAACATCGGGATGATTAGCAGCAACCTGTGCTAAAGCTTTAGCACAACTACCCCGAATGGTCGCATTATCGCTATTTACTAATGACTCTACCAGTAGCGGTACAGCATCTATACCAATAGCACCCAGTGCTTTTACCGCAGCTCGACGATACGTGACATCTTCTTCATCTAAAATACCCATCAGCCGAGGAATGGTATTCTCATCACGGACATCAGCCAGTTCCCACATGGCTCGTTCCCGCAAATTGGGGTTGGGGTGTTTTAACTGTGCAAATAAAGAATCTATTGTCATAAAAGAAAACTTCCCTGTTTAAATCCCCCAAATCCAATCATTAATTACGAATTACGAATTACGAATTACGAATTATTAACAACAGAGGGACTCTTGGTCAATCACTCAACCTGATACAGGCAAAGCAACGGACTGAGAGTCCCTGAGTTTTAGAGTATAACGATCGCTCGTCTACGTCTAGTCAATCCCTATTACTATGAAAGTGAGTTGATTACATAGTCAAGAAGAGAGCGGAACTCAACTAACGCTTGAGGAGACAAGTCGCGAGGAGAGCAAGCGCGATCGCGAGTATAAGTCAACGCGGTAACGTAGGGAGCGGTGGGCAGACCCAAAGAGCGATAAACTTCACGAGCACCTGCAATACCCCACTCATCCAAAGGACCAGTGCCGCCCACAACTAAGCTGTAGTTGATCAAGCGTAAGTAGTGCTTGATGTCGCGGAGGCACTTGTCTTTCTTAACTTGAGTGTCGCCAGCTTCACCATCTTGGCTCAGGTAAGGATACTTCTTGAAGGCAGCATCATAACCTTCCTTAGCTACGTTATCGATACCAGAAGCTAGCTTTTCAGCAGCTTCTAGACGAGCATTAGCACGCTGAATGCTACCTTGAACGGATTCTAGATCGGAACTGCTGGGAAAACGACCTGCTGCATCAGCAGATCCAATAACTGTAGTGATAACTGATTTCATTGCTTTTTATACTCCAGATTAGATTTGATCGAGTTTTAATTTCAGTTTGCTTGGCTAACAGCCTTTAGCCATGAGCGATTAGCTCAAAGCAGAAATTACGCGATCGAAGTAGCTAGCAGCTTCAGCAGCTAGAGCAGAGCAGTCGCCTTGAACAACTTCTTGTTTACGGAACTTTTTACCAGCGTTAGCTTCAGTGTTGGTGTTGGTGATGTGAGCGACGCTGATAGCTTTCAGGATTTGGAAAGCCCGTACAGAAGAGCCAGTGGGTACGCCCAAAGCTGTGTAGGTTTCTTTCAAACCGTTCAAAGCACGATCGTCTAATACGGAAGAATCACCAGCCAATAACGCGTAGGTTACATAGCGCAGAACGATTTCAGCATCACGCAAGCAAGCAGCCATCCGGCGAGTGGGATACAAGTTACCACCAGCTTGTAGCAAACCTGTATTTTCACAAGCAATCCCAGCAATAGCATCAGAAACCGCGCAGCTAGCGTTGCTGGCGATCGCATTCACTGCATCAAGGCGCTTGTTGCCTTCAGCGATGAAAGACTTCAGGGCTGCTAAGTCAGCACCACCGATAGGAGCGGTTTTGGCATCAGCCGCAATTACAGCTCTAGAAAAAGCATCAAGAACCATGAGTTCTCCTTAATATTCACAAATGGCGGATATTATTTTTGGCGTGTTCTCGATCAGGTTAACTGTGAGTAGCCAAACAAAAACATAGGGGATCAACAGTACCCTAGTCTTTACTATGAGAGACAAAGTAACAATCTGTAATATTTATCTTGGGTATGGAGGATATAGCGCTTCTGTGTTGAGTCCAATAGAGACTTAACCCCCAACCTTAGCCCAGTCATGCCTAAAAGCAATTAGAAAATCTCTAACGCCAGTAGCGATTGCATCCCGAATTGCCGAAAACGCTTGTTCCAATTCCTTGGTCATGCCAATAGCTCGACAAAATCCCGCAATCTTTAGTCAAACACAACAAGTCTGCTGGTGGGTTGTTCAGCAAATGCCCTGCCCAATACCCAAAAATTAAGACTTACGCAATTTTATGGAACTTTGCCATTGCGTAAGTCTTAAGGAAAAATTTTGTTTTTTTACTCGATCAAGCTTGTTTTAAGAGATGTTTGACCAAATTATCTTTCACCATCATCTGCCGTAAAACTTCTAGTAAAAATTCTTGAGCCTCTTGTTGACTCAAACTTTTTACCTGGTCTTTCAAATTTTGTAAGCGAAACTGTTGTTCTAAAGTTAATTCGACTGGAAAGTCCATCATTCACTCCTGTGATTGACTGAATCGAAAGGTATTTGTTGTTAGTGGAAGACGATCGCTTTCTATTAGTCTAGCACTTGGATATTAAAATGTCTACATTGTCAAGCTATAAGAAATCGCACTCATAAAAGTTTACAATTGCATAACAACACCTCTACGTATCCTTTTTTAGGCTGTTTATTGAAGCTGGCCGCTAATCGCTGTAATGTTTAGAATGTTTATATACCAACTACTCTAAAAAAAAAGAACTCGTAAAACATCATCCGCAGGAGCAATAAGTAGGAGTCAGAAGATTGATAGACGCAATGGAATTTTTTCAGCTAAGTGCTGGTAAGTGGCGATCGCAACGTGCAACTCATCATCTGGCGTTCAAGCGCTCAGAGATAGGAGAATCGGATATACAGGTAGAAACTCTCGATGCCGATCATCCAGAAATCATTGAGCTGTGCCAGTATCATGAGATTGACCCCAGCCTTTCAGTCGGTGGTTCGCGTGTGCGTTGGCTAGGAACAATGGCTTGGGATCGAGAGGGTGAAGAGAATCATCAGGGGAAAACTATATTTGCGATCGTGCCTGATGGCGATAACCCCAGGCAAGGTAAATTACTCCGCGAAAGAGGCTACGCCGAAATAGTGCCTGTAGTCGGTCTTTTTCACATGGATGATGAAGATGGACTAGTGTTAACAACCGAATACGAAATAATGAGTTCCATTGAGCGATTCTGGTTTGCCAGCCCAAATATGCGACTACGAACCAGTACAGTCAAACGGTTTGGTGGCTTTAGCACCGCATCATTTTGTAGTGAAAGCCGCATTGAAAGTTCTGTTGAGGTTTCCAGCCCAGAAGAAGTAACAGAAAAACTTGGGACGGATGTTCTGGAAAAAAGACAGTTTTATTCAGTTTTGGGCTGGTGAATTATCTCAAGCAGAGCGATGCTTTTACTCGTGGGCAAGATTATCTGCGTCTGGTACAGGGACTTGCCCTCGAACCGGGTATGGTGGATGTGTTTGATAACCTGCGCGATCGCATTCCCATTTGCACTTGGATCGGCGAAAATATTAATGCCGTAAACGCTCAGATCAACGCTTATCTGGAAGTTTGTCATCAGTGCTTTCATCCCCAAGAGCGTCGCCAAATCCAAATTTTTGCAGTCCCTATAGCTCAATCCTTCGGCATAGATGGGCTGTGCAACATTCTCACAAACCCAATCACTATTCTGGTAGATGTTGGTCGAGTTGCACCTAGAGATTGGTTTGGTGTAGTCGTCCATGAATACGCCCATGCCCATCTAGGAGAGTTTGGTCACAATGAGCAGTTTGCTAGTATCCTATCTCATCTATGCTTAGGACTGGGATTGGAACCACCCTACTGGCAGGCAGGAATGGAAGCAACTTTGCGTAGTTGGCCTTACTGTAAATCAACCATAGATCCCCTGGAATTTTGGATAGGTCGCTGAGTTGCCGAGGGAGGCAGGGGAGCAGAGGAGCAGAGGAGCAGAGGAAGTTACAGTAAATTTTCCCCTCTGCCTCTTATGCCCAATGCCCAATTAATTTGTTTTACTAAATGTTAAAAATTATTGCTTCAGTTCAAAAAGGTGAAACTGAATCTCCTAATCTAAAATATGTGAATAAAATTTTTTAGTCATTTACGTAGTTATTAAGCTGGCAGATCAACTCCCTATTTATTGATTAGCTATGGGTTGAATCCAGCAGCCTAATCATTTATCCTACGAATACTTAAAATCCCCTTAGTTAAGTTTCGTGAAATTTTATCAGAATCTGAAGTTCTGATACAACTACTCCCTTAATATGTGATTAAAAGTTGTTAACTTTAATTAAGAACATGGAGGCTTTAGAGTGCCACTTCCTCTGTTAGAATATGAACCTTCAAGTCAAAATCAGCGTGTAGCTGGATACGAAGTACCTGGTGATGAACAACCCAGGATTTTCACTACAGACAATATACTTTCTCCGTCAGATTTAGGCGATCTGATTGAAGCAGCATATCGTCAAATTTTCTTTTATGCCTTTGCTGCCGATCGCGAAACATATTTAGAGTCTCAACTCCGTAATGGACAAATTACAGTACGGGACTTTATTCGTGGGTTAGTCCTTTCCAACACCTTTAAGAAAAGCTTCTACGATCTCAACAATAATTATCGTTTTGTTGAGCAAGTAATTCAACGGGTTCTAGGACGCGATCCATACAGCGAACGGGAAAAAATCGCTTGGTCAATTGTAGTCGCTACCAAGGGGATTGTAGGCTTTATTGATGAAGTCCTCAACACTGAAGAATACCTGAGCAATTTTGGATATTCCACAGTGCCATATCAACGCCGTCGGATACTGCCATCCCAATCTGCGGGTGAGTTGCCATTCAACATCAAATCCCCACGATACGAAGATTATCACCGTGCCAAATTGGGTTTCCCCCAAATCATTTGGCAGGTCGAAGTACGCAGATTCCTTCCACAAGAGCAAAAAGCAAAGGCTGGAGATCCATCTCTATTCCTGGGTATGGCACAAAATATCAATGCAACTGGCAATGCTCCACAACGGATCTCACCATACAACATCGATATCGAAAAGTCTGTACCTTATCGGCAACTGTCAGGAATTAAATAACGATTTTTGGTCGGTGGCTGACTAGTACATCCATTCGATCGTTTTATAGCGTGCATAAGTCTTGGGTTATGTAGGAGTTTTATTTAGATATAGCTAAGTGAAACAAACTCTATCCCATGTCTAATGCACGCTAGTTGTTAATGGTTTTTTATCAATGCTTGATGTATTAAATAGAGTTAGATTCAAGCGTGGATGAGCTTAAAGTGTAGTTCGTCTTTTTAGCATCTCTAAAAGTTTTGTAAAGTGAGCGGGAGGAGTAGCTGTCACCTCAATCAACTCCTCAGATAGGGGATGCTGCAATTTGAGTCGCCAAGCGTGTAGTGCTTGACCAGGCAAATTAACTCCCACTGAATGACCAGAACTATAAACTGGGTCGCCAACAATGGGATGACCAATTTTGCTGCTGTGGACACGAATTTGATGTGTGCGTCCAGTTTCTAATTGAAAGTGAATTAAGGTGAAGTTACCAAGGCGTTCTAATATTTTCCAGTGAGTGACGGCAACTCGTCCGCCTTGTTCAACAGGCATAACAGCCATTTTTTTCCGGTCTTGGGGATGGCGACCAATGGGCAAGTCGATAGTGCCACTTTCAGTTTTTGGCGCACCGTAAACTACGCCCAAGTATTCTCGTCGTGCAGTTTTTGCTTTGAGTTGTGCTTGTAGATGATGATGGGCAATATCTGTTTTAGCGATCGCGATCGCCCCCGTAGTATCCTTATCCAATCGATGGACGATTCCTGGACGTTGGACTCCGCCAATTCCTGGTAAATTAGGACAGTGAGCCAATAGAGCATTTACTAAAGTACCATCTGGATGGCCGGGCGCGGGATGGACAACTAAACCTGCGGGTTTGTTGAGAATAAGTAACTGGTCATCTTCGTAAAGGATATCTAAAGGGATATCTTCTGCTTGCAGCTCTAAAGGTTGAACTTCTGGTATTTCGAGAACGATGCGATCGCCTACCTTGACATTGATCTTCTTGGATGTGCAAACTCGATCGTTAAGTTGGACATTACCCTGTTCGATTAACTGTTGGATGCGGGAACGGGATAAGTCTGGTAATTCTTGGGAAAGGTAACGGTCGAGGCGATCGCCTTTGGTGTTGACACAGTGTATTGTACTCTTGAGGGGAAGCAAGCTAGGTAAAGCATCCTCCAGTGGAGTTGACAAGCGTTCGCTATTTTCTTGGATTTGTAAATTAAATTCGGTCACAATTGCTCTAGATTAATTCCCGTTCTTTAAGTAAAGCGCGAAATACTTTAAAAGGGCGTTATAAATCGCGTTTACCCAGGCAAAACCTTGATTTTAGCTTAGAGGTTGTTTGAAAAGTTTGAAAAGTCTGCAAATACTCTAACCAAAAAGCGATCGCTTAAATTCTCTCCATCTCTCCTCCTCTCCTCCTCCGTGTCCTCTGCGCCTCTGCGGTTCGTTATTCTAAATCTATAACTTCTTGGGGCAACTCAAATAAACCATCTTTCCCAGCTTCAAAATCAATCACCTGATACACAGCATCAATATTTAACTCACCATAAATGTGAGGAAATAATTCTCCTATTTCAGCAGGTTCATAGCGAATTTCAGCTTGGACTTTTTCAGAATCAATAAAAAGTAGTACCAATTCTTTTTGATTATCAAAAAATCTCTTGGCAACTTTGAGTATTTGCGTAGATTTTGAACAATGTATAAAACCTTCACTGTCTAACGAATCAGCACGATATGTACCAAGATTTTTTGCTTGTTCCCATTGTTGGCGTTTGGTAATGTGGAGAATGGTGTTCATGTTGCTTGTATCATTTTACGAATATCATCTAAAGGCGATTCAGGTTCATTAGGATTATTAGGATAAAATTCTAACACTACAATAATGTTCAGTTTGATACTTTCTTTATAAGTTAATGGAGAAATAATTTCTGTCGATACTTTTATTCTGAGTTTTCCTGCTTGCCAGTTTGTAGAGCCAACTTTTAAAAGTTTACAATTTATACCTTCATGAGAAGATTGCCATGTGATATCTTCAGCTTGGAAATTTACCTCATTTATGCATAGATTTTGAAAAATTCCTGAAACAGTGGTATTAGTGTTATCTATTTTTTTATAAAACTTTTGTCTAAAATTTTCAGATATCAATTCTTTGAATCTGCTAACGATATATGTGTCTTGATTAAATAGCAAAACATCAGCACCAAAATCTAATAGTTGGCATATCTTGTTCATATTAATCCTAGTTGACAATGTAAATTAGGAAGTGTCTGCATGATACTTTAAACTAATCAACTATTCTAATCTGCAATTATCAACATCAATCCAGTGAAAATACTGTTATTCAAGGCTCTAAAGATAATCGCTCTAAAAAATTATTCTTTAAAATTTCACGCCTAGAGTCTCCAGACACAGAGTTTTTCTTTGTGCCTTTGCGTGAGATAATCTTTTTATAAATTTGGCGGAATACAAACATCTGGCGCACATAAACTAGGAAATTGCAGCGTTGTCACCTCAAAGCTATCCAAATCTACGCAACGAATAGCATGGTTATTAGTATCAGCAATATATAAAAAAGAAGCGCTCGCACTCAATCCTGAAGGTTCAAAAAAACGAGTATTTTTACCTTGACCATCTTGTAAACCCGCAGAACCATCTCCTAAAACTGTTTGACAATTCCCATTAGGGCTAACTAATTTAATTTTATGATTATAAGTATCTGCCACCCACAAAAAATTTTGCGCGTATTCTACTCCTAAACAGTGTTGTAAACGGACATCTTCACCTTGTCCATCTACATCACCAAAACCAAATAAACCGCCACTACCGCAAACAGTTCTTACTTGATACGGTTCGACAATTCCAACACCACGAATTGAACTAACTTCACTGTCAGCAATGTATAATTCTTGCCCATTATTAGTAATACCACTAGGTTGAGCAAAAGCAGATTCAGTAAGTGAACCATCAATACACGCTTCTGCACCAGTACCAGCATAAGTTTTGATGATGCCAGTTTCTAAATCCATTTGCCAAATTTGATGTGGCCCAGCCATTGCAATAAATAAGGTATTTCCCACTTTCACTAAATCCCAAGGGGAATTCAGTGCGGTTTCTAAACCAGCACCACCATGAGGATGGATATTGCGACTTTGTTCGCCAGTTCCCGCAATAGTTTTGACTACTTGGCGCTTTAAATCAACTCGCCGCAGCGCATGATTTTCTGTATCAGCAACGTAAAGAATCTGATTTTCGGCATCAAATGCCATTCCTTGCGGTGCAAAGAATTGCGCTTCGTTAAAAGCACCATCGGTTAAGCCAGATTTTCCAGTCCCAATCAACTGTAAAATTTCCCCATCAAAGCTACTCATAATCAGGCGGTGATGTCCAGAGTCAGCGATAAACAAACCTGCTTGAGTAGCTAAAACTTTACCAGGAAAAGCTAAAGGTGTAATTAATGGTTGGCGCTGTTTTTCTAAAGTTAAGCTTATTTCTTGGAAATTAATTGTGCCTTTGTCTTGGTGTTGCTGAATTAACTTTTGAATCAACTCGTCTAAAGTGTTACGGTTTCCTTCACCAGAAATCTGGCCAATCGCGTAACCTTCTGGATCGATAATTATTAACGTAGGCCAAGCACGTACAGCATACTCTTCCCAAATCCGAAAACCGCTGTCAACTACAACAGGATGTTCAATGTCATAGCGGAGGATGGCTTGGCGAATATTTTCTGTTTCCTTTTCGTTATCAAATTTGGCAGAGTGAACGCCGATAATAGTAAGACTATCTTTATATTTTTGTTCTAAATATTTCAGGTTTGGCAGAATATGCAGACAATTGATACAGCAGTATGTCCAAAAGTCTAAAATTACGACTCTACCCTTAAGTTGTTTAAGAGAAAATGGTTTATCGGTATTGAGCCAAGAGTAATTTTGTGGTAATTCTGGCGCTCTAACACGGGGAATCATACGGGAGCATCTCACTTTTGTAAAAACACGCCTGTCCTGGCGAATGGAATTCGCGGCTATACAAACAAAACCCACCTTCGTGGGTTTCAAATTCTTTGAGTCCGCGTAGGTGGACTTCGTTTGTGTAGCTGCGATTTCTAATCGCCTGGTATATTTGCTTTTTCGATTTCACCGTGAATCAGTGACATCGAAAAAGTTTTTGCTAAAAAGTTAGGGTTTTTGCTCTATTAAGGAGAACCAAGTTCTTAATTTTGGATAAATTCGATTTAAAAAGATGTTTGAAAAGTCTAAAATTATACCATAAACGACACTTCCATTCGTCTCAAAGCATGGAGGAGATATCGCAGGCGGTGGGTTTATTTCTATGCAGCTTCATAAAGAAATGGTATGAACAAGGCAGCTTATCTGTTGGTATTTGTTGACCATACAGGAACATTATCACCTCTATAAATTACCAAGTTTCCATCATCTTGAACTTCGAGACGACAATTAGAACCAAGCCCACCTGTATTACTTGCCCACACAAGTTTTCCACTATAATTATAACTGACTAAATTACAGTCGGTTTGCATGAGGGTGTAGTAAGCTGATGTGTCAAGAACGTTTGATGCCCACAAAGGAGTGCTGCCAGCATAAAGAACAAAGTTTCCATCAGATTGCTGGATAGCTTTATATACCCCATTAGGTGAAATCAAGTATTGATTAGTGGCAGCAAATAAGTATTGCCCTGTATTAAGTACAGATTTAAGAGATGTAACGACAGATATATCAATATCCGCTAGAGCCTTGTTTTGTTGAATCAGCAACGCAGCTTGTGATGAAATTGCAAATGCTGTTGTTAAACCTAGAATTTTAGACAGTTTAGATAATTTCACAAACCTACCTCCAATACAGTTCTGTTGTTTATAAACAATGCTGAGGTGTGATAAGTAGTAGTGTAAAATTAAATACGGGGGTTCCCGACCTGGTGAGGTACGTTTTTAAAGCTGCTTATTTTGTGAGAAAAGATTTAGGTGTACCTCAGTTGCTTAGGAAACGCTATATACATTTGTCATTGTGAATGAAGCGAAGCAAAATGAGGCAATTCGCTTACGGTTTGGAATTGTTTCTCTACGAGATGTTACATTTCATGCCGCTTGCAATGACATAAATAATTTAATTTTGCGTAACCACTTAGGGGTAAATTCAGCTATTAATATCAGACTATACTGTTACTTGCCGTTTAAAAAATAAGTTGTTAAAAAGTTTACACTTTGAAAGGACTTGAAAAACTAACTACTACGGAGTTATCAGCCTGGGTGCAGCTAGCTCAGACTCAAGTTGAACGAGGACAAGTTGCCGATCGCATTCCGCTATTAGCTAAAGCTAATCCTGGTTGGTTTGCAGCTCATATCTGTTGTAAATCGGGGAAAACCATCAGCTTTGGGGATACAGCTTCTATTTTCCCGCTAATGAGCGTGATTAAGACATTTTCTTTACTTTATCTGCTAGAACATCTAGGAGCAGAAAAGGTTTTTGGTTGGGTTGGGGTGGAACCATCAGATGCACCCTTCAATTCTTTAGAACAATTAATTAGCGATCGCGGCCATCCCCGCAACCCCATGATTAATAGTGGGGCAATTACTTTGTCTGATAAATTACCAGGAAAGGATGCTAGCCAACGCACTCTCTTATTTTGTCAATGGCTCAACCAATTGGCAGGTTGCCAACTAAGTTTAGATGAGGAAATGCTGGCTTCAGTGCGATTAACCCGTTCAACAGCTAATGAAGCGATCGCTAATTATCTCACCCAAGCCGGTCATCTAGAAAATATGGAAACAGCACTTGACACTTACGAGCAAATATGCTGTAGTTCTGGGCGAGTTGAAGATTTAGCCCTGTTAGGAAAACTGTTAGCTTTTGACAATGGCTGTATATCACCACAAAACCGCCGAATTGTCAATGCTGTAATGTCAACTTGTGGACTGTACGAAGCTTCTGCTCAGTTTGCAGTCAGAATTGGTTTACCGATGAAATCAGGGATTGGTGGTGGACTTGTAGCAATAGTACCAGGTGAGGGAGCGATCGCTTGTTACAGTCCTGGTTTGGATAATATCGGAAATCCTGTAGGTGCGATCGCATTGGTTGAAGTTTTAGCGCAAGAGTTGCAGTTGAGTATTTTTGGTTAATTCTGGTTTTTCTGCGTCGGGAGCGGTTGTTTTAGATAACGGCGTAGATTCAGAATTTGGCGTTACCTCTGACTGTGGTTCTGCTGGTGGCGTAATTATTTTTGGTACAGGAGACTCAATAATCTCTGGCAGTGTGGGTGACGAACTAGGAGATGGTGCAATTGTTACTTGTGGAGTAGGTGTCTTACTCGTTAGACGATTAAAAAATCCACCAAATCTAGATTTTTTTGGCTGAGGTATTACTTTTTCGGGTAACGGCGTAGATTCAGGAGTTGGTGTTACCTCTGGCTGTGGTTCTGGTGTTGGCGTAATAATTTCTGGTACAGGAGACTCAATAATCTCTGGCAGTGTGGGTGGCAAACTAGGAGATGGTGCAACTGGTGCTTCTGGGGTGGGAACCTTGGCAGTCCCACGGTTAAAAAATCCACCAAATCTAGGTTTTGTTGGCTGAGGCGTTACTTTTTCAGGTAAAGGCGTAGATTCAGGAGTTGGCGTTACCTCTGGCTGTGGTTCTGGTGCTGGAGACTCAATAATTTCTGGCAGTGTGGGTGGCAAACTAGGAGATGGTACAGCCGTTGGAACTTCTAATTTTGGTTGTTCTGGCTGTGTTTTGGATTGTTCTGGAATTTCAGTTTCAGGAATAGGCTGTATTTGGGGTGTTTTTTCAACAGAAGGTGTGGGTATGGGTTTAGGTGCAAGTTTATAATTCGGGTCTACAATAGGGCGCACCTCAGCTGCTGTGAGTTCTCCTCTGACAATTCTCGACAGAGTGTCTTTGCCCTTTGGCTGGTAGTCAATCAATCTAACTGTAGTATTAAAAGCATTTTTGACAGCATTTCCTTGATTATCGAGAAATTCCAGCTTTACCCAGTTTTTCCCTGGACGGAAGCCTTTAAGGTAAACTGCTTGCCAGCGATCGAAAATAAAGCTTTCACCATTAATAGTGGAGCGGATGCGCCAATCACTGAACTCGTCGTTGGGGTTTTCCTTACCAACGAGATGCAGAGGAGCGTTAGTTAGGTAAAAGTCCAGTAAGATTGGTTCTGCCCCGTAGTTGCTTTGAGGACGGCTGTAAGTTAGCAGGGGTAATTTAGGATCTGGGGTGTTGTCGTCGGTTTTAGTGAAGACGTGAAATGTTGTTTGGGCATAAGCACCTTCATTCTTAAAGCTTTCATGCCAAGGACGAGAGGCAAAGACGCGCAGGGTATGACTACCTGGAGACAAGTCTGGCAAAACTAAAGGCTGATTCAGGTCGTAAACAGGTATATAAGGTTGATTATCCAGAATTACGTGTAGATGTGGCCCCAGTTGTAATTGTGGGTCTTTAAATATTGGTAGATCCTTAACCTGAAAACTGGCTGTAACTTTGTTGTCTTGAAGAACTTCATCAAATTTTGGAGTAACAATTGTCACTTGTGGCTGATAAACTTCCAAAATTGGACGCAGTTCTTGAATAACAGATGGAGGGGAAACTTCCGAAAATTGCTTTGAAATTTGAGAAATCTTTGGGGAGTTTTCTTTATAGCCAGTAGATACTTCCTGGCTGTCGGCTTTCTCGCCGCAACTGGTCAAGCTTAATACCAGCATTAATATCATTACCCACCTGAGAATCGGGAACCTCTGAGGGAGGAGCTTCTCTAACACCCTTTTCTGCCACGAGTTCATGCGTTGCATCCAGTGATAGTCTTCGACAATTGACAGATTATTTTGGCTCAAACTGTCCATCTGGAACTATAGCCCAAACAAAAGGTGAAATCTGCCTCACATCACATAAGTTTTGCTTGGTATTTTCATAAAATTTTAAAATAAATCATAATCTCTACAGCGTTTTACTTGCAAAAATTGAAATATGACATAAATGTTCATGAGTAATAGCAGTAAAAGTTGGGACATGGGCTACATACAGCCAAACCATAAATTTTACGAATTGTTATTCTTTGTAAATTAAATAGATAAACTATTGACTTTTGGACAAAAAGTTTGAAGTTAAAAGCCAGTTAAGGCATGAATTTCAGCAATATTTGAGCAAGTTTGAATTATTGTTAAAATATCTCCAACAATGTACAAGTGAAGACTCTATAATTCAACGAGAAACAACTCTCCACATCGGGTCTTGATCGCGGCTTCAGTAAAATTCTGGAGTATGCGGTAATGGTTCATTTTGTGGTATACATGATTCCTCATTCCTTATCAAGAGAGGAGGTCGAATGACAATAAGTCCTCCGGAGCGAGAGGAAAAAAAGGCAAGAGTAATCGTCGATAACGATCCAGTTCCAACCTCATTCGAGAGATGGGCGCAACCTGGACACTTTGACAGATCCTTAGCCAGAGGTCCCAAAACCACCACATGGATTTGGAACCTGCACGCACTCGCCCATGATTTTGATACACATACAAGCGATTTAGAAGACATCTCCCGCAAGATATTCTCAGCCCACTTCGGCCACTTGGCAGTAGTGACCATCTGGTTGAGTGGGATGATTTTCCACGGCGCGAAGTTTTCTAACTACGAAGCTTGGCTAAGTGACCCGTTAAACGTTAAGCCTAGCGCTCAAGTCGTTTGGCCCATTGTCGGACAAGACATTCTAAACGGTGATGTTGGCGGTGGTTTCCACGGTATTCAAATCACCTCCGGTTTGTTCCAAGTATGGCGTGGCTGGGGTATTACAAACTCCTTCCAGCTTTACTGCACAGCGATCGGTGGATTGGTATTAGCAGGCTTATTCTTATTTGCCGGCTGGTTCCACTACCACAAGCGCGCTCCCAAACTGGAATGGTTCCAGAATGTGGAGTCGATGCTGAATCACCACTTGCAAGTACTGCTAGGTTGTGGTTCCTTGGGATGGGCAGGTCACTTAATCCACGTGTCCAATCCGACCAACAAGCTTTTGGATGCAGGCGTTGCTCTCAAAGACATCCCCTTGCCCCACGAGTTCATCTTGAACAAAGACTTGTTGACCGAGTTGTATCCCAGCTTTGCTGCTGGTTTAGCACCTTTCTTCACCTTGAACTGGGGTCAGTATGCTGACTTCCTTACCTTCAAGGGCGGTCTGAACCCGGTAACAGGCGGCTTGTGGATGACTGACATTGCTCATCACCACTTAGCGATCGCAGTTCTCTTTATCGTTGCTGGTCATCAGTACCGTACCAACTGGGGTATTGGTCACAGCATTAAAGAGATCCTAGAAAACCACAAAGGTCCTTTCACTGGTGAAGGTCACAAAGGTCTCTACGAAAACCTGACCACATCTTGGCATGCTCAGTTGGCTACTAACCTGGCCTTCTTGGGTTCGCTGACCATCATCATCGCGCATCACATGTACGCGATGCCCCCCTATCCATATTTGGCAACTGATTACGCTACGCAGTTGTGCATATTCACTCACCATATTTGGATCGGTGGTTTCTTGATTGTTGGTGGAGCAGCTCACGCTGCGATCTTCATGGTGCGGGATTACGATCCAGTTGTGAATCAAAACAACTTGCTGGATCGGGTGATTCGTCATCGTGACGCGATTATTTCTCACCTGAACTGGGTGTGTATTTTCCTCGGTTTCCATAGCTTTGGACTTTACATCCACAACGACACAATGCGTGCATTGGGTCGTCCTCAAGACTTGTTCTCTGATACAGGGATTCAATTGCAGCCAGTATTTGCCCAGTGGATACAAGGTATTCACGCCTTGGCTCCTGGTACAACTGCACCCAATGCCCTAGAACCAGTTAGCTATGTCTTTGGCGGCGGTGTCTTGGCTGTTGGCGGTAAAGTGGCAGCTGCACCCATTGTTTTGGGCACAGCGGACTTCCTAATTCACCACATTCACGCTTTCACCATTCACGTCACCGTCCTAATTCTGCTCAAAGGTGTGCTGTACGCCCGTAGCTCTCGTCTAATTCCAGACAAAGCAAACTTGGGCTTCCGCTTCCCTTGCGACGGCCCCGGTCGTGGCGGTACCTGTCAAGTCTCTGGTTGGGATCACGTATTCCTCGGACTTTTCTGGATGTACAACTCCCTGTCTATTGTAATTTTCCACTTCAGCTGGAAAATGCAATCAGATGTTTGGGGAACCGTAGATGCAGATGGGACTGTAACTCACATCACTGGTGGTAACTTTGCCCAAAGTGCTATTACCATCAACGGTTGGTTACGAGACTTCTTGTGGGCACAAGCTACACAAGTCATCAATTCCTATGGCAGCGCGCTATCTGCCTATGGTCTACTCTTCTTAGGCGCTCACTTTGTCTGGGCATTCAGCTTGATGTTCCTGTTCAGTGGTCGCGGCTACTGGCAAGAACTGATTGAGTCCATTGTTTGGGCGCATAACAAACTGAAGGTAGCACCAGCAATTCAGCCTCGCGCTCTGAGCATTATTCAGGGTCGGGCTGTAGGGGTAGCTCACTACCTCTTGGGAGGAATTGCCACAACCTGGGCATTCTTCCATGCACACATCCTTTCAGTAGGGTAGCAATCAGCTTTCTATAAGTTAGGAGTTAAAAGTTAGGAGTTAGGAATTAAGAATAAGAATTTAAAACTCATAACTTCCAACTCATAACTCCTAACTATCAACAGCTGGTATTTGATGGCTAAAGGTCAGAGGATTTATTAAACCTATGGCGACAAAATTTCCGAAATTTAGCCAGGATCTCGCACAGGACCCGACGACTCGTCGGATATGGTATGCGATCGCTACAGGCAACGACTTTGAAACCCATGATGGCATGACGGAAGAAAATCTTTACCAAAAGATTTTCGCAACTCACTTCGGTCACTTGGCAATCATCTTCCTGTGGGCATCCAGCCTCCTGTTCCACGTAGCCTGGCAAGGTAACTTTGAACAGTGGATTAAAGATCCCCTTCACATCCGTCCCATCGCCCATGCGATTTGGGATCCCCACTTTGGTAAACCAGCGATCGAAGCTTTTACCCAAGCGGGCGCTAGCAATCCGGTAAACATTACCTACTCTGGTCTCTACCATTGGTGGTATACCATCGGTATGCGGAATAACGGCGAACTGTACAACGGTTCAGTATTCTTGCTGTTATTCGCTGCTGTATTACTGTTTGCTGGTTGGCTGCACTTGCAACCCAAGTACCGTCCTAGCTTGGCATGGTTTAAGAGCGCGGAACACCGCCTAAACCACCACTTAGCAGGTTTGTTTGGTGTTAGTTCATTGGCATGGGCTGGTCACTTAATTCACGTTGCTGTCCCCGAAGCTCGCGGTCAGCACGTAGGTTGGGATAACTTCCTGAATACCCCACCCCATCCAGCCGGTTTGACACCATTCTTTACAGGCAACTGGGGTGTTTACTCTCAAAACCCTGACACTCCTGGACATATCTTCGGGACATCGCAAGGTGCAGGAACTGCAATTCTGAGTTTCTTGGGTGGTTTCCATCCCCAGACAGAAGCTTTGTGGTTGACTGACATAGCTCATCACCACCTAGCGATCGCAGTTTTATTCATCGTTGCCGGTCACATGTACCGGACAAACTTTGGGATTGGTCACAGTCTCAAAGAAGCATTAAATGCCAAGAGTTTCTTTGGTATTCCAGTTGAAGGGCCGTTCAACTTACCTCACCAAGGTATTTACGACACCTACAACAACTCCCTGCACTTCCAATTAGGTTGGCACTTAGCAGCGCTAGGTGTTGTAACCTCCCTGGTAGCGCAGCACATGTACTCCATGCCTTCCTACGCATTTATTGCGAAGGACTACACAACTCAGGCAGCGTTGTACACGCATCACCAGTATATTGCTGGATTCCTGATGCTTGGTGCTTTTGCTCACGGAGCAATCTTCTGGGTACGTGATTACGATCCAGAGCAAAATAAAGGCAACGTACTTGACCGCGTGCTGAAGCACAAAGAAGCGATTATTTCCCACCTCAGCTGGGTATCCCTTTTCTTGGGCTTCCACACCCTTGGTCTGTACGTACACAACGACGTAGTAGTTGCTTTCGGTACTCCTGAAAAGCAAATCTTGATTGAGCCAGTATTTGCTCAATTCGTTCAAGCTGCTAACGGTAAAGTACTGTACGGTTTAGACACCTTACTAGCTAACCCCGATAGTATTGCTTACACAGCATGGCCTAACTACGCTAACGTGTGGTTGCCAGGCTGGTTAGATGCCATCAATGCTGGTACTAACTCTCTGTTCTTGACAATTGGCCCTGGCGACTTCTTGGTTCACCATGCGATCGCTTTAGGTCTGCACACCACCACCTTGATCTTGGTCAAAGGTGCTTTGGATGCCCGTGGTTCTAAGCTGATGCCCGATAAAAAGGACTTCGGCTATGCCTTCCCTTGCGACGGCCCCGGTCGTGGCGGTACTTGCGACATCTCAGCTTGGGATTCCTTCTACCTAGCTACATTCTGGATGCTCAACACCATTGGTTGGTTGACCTTCTACTGGCATTGGAAACATCTAGGTATTTGGCAAGGCAACGTAGCTCAGTTCAATGAGAACTCTACATATCTCATGGGCTGGTTCCGCGATTACCTCTGGGCTAACTCTGCTCAGTTGATTAACGGTTACAACCCTTACGGCGTGAATAACCTGTCTGTCTGGGCTTGGATGTTCTTGTTTGGACACCTAGTTTGGGCTACTGGCTTCATGTTCTTAATCTCCTGGAGAGGTTACTGGCAAGAGTTGATTGAAACCCTTGTTTGGGCACACGAACGCACTCCTCTAGCTAACCTAGTTCGCTGGAAAGACAAGCCCGTGGCTCTGTCCATCGTTCAAGCTCGTGTAGTTGGTCTAGCTCACTTCACTGTTGGCTACGTCGTAACTTACGCAGCATTCTTGATTGCTTCTACTGCTGGTAAGTTCGGTTAATTTCGGCTGCTAGTTTTGTAGATAAGTAATTTAAATCCCCTGCCGCAAGGTGGGGGATTTTTTTTGGGTTTTGGGTGGGGAGGATGGGAAAAATAGAGAAGGGGGCGGGCAAGATGCCCACCCCACAATAAAAATTACAAATAGTTTTGTATTCTGAATGCAAGAGCCAAAGTTGAAAATTTTTCAGAGAAGATTACCTCATTGGGAGTTAGATGGGGCAGTTTATTTCATTACCTTTAATACTTGGGAAAAGTTAGAACTTAGCCTAGAAGCTAGAGAAATAGTTTTTAATTCGTGCTTGTTTTTTGATAAAAATAGATATCGAATATTTGTCCTTGTAGTAATGACAAATCATGTGCATCTGCTTATTCAACCTTTACTCAAATCGGAAAATGAGTTTTGGTCATTGAGTAGCATTATGAAAAGTATTATAGCGATTATCAGTCTTCTGAAGTACAGTAGCAGCAGTGAGTAAACCAACCC